>CAXIDO010000470.1:0-2181 GCA_964022745.1 uncultured Methyloligella sp.
TAAAGTACCAATGACCGTTAAGGGACATGCGTAGCTTGAAGAAAAGCTGCAAAATAGAAAATCTGTTGAGCGCCCAAGAATTATTCAGGCCATTGCTGAGGCACGTGCACATGGAGATTTATCAGAAAACGCTGAATATCATGCCGCCAAAGAAGCCCAGGGGCTAAATGAAGCTAGAATTTCTGACCTGGAAGACAAGATATCTAGAGCAGAAGTTATTGATGTAACTAAACTTTCCGGAGATAGAATTGTTTTCGGCGCTGTTGTAGATCTTGTTGATGAAGATACCGAAGAAGAAGTGACCTATAAAATAGTAGGCGAGTACGAAGCTGATGTGAAATTAGGAAAAGTCTCAATCACCTCCCCCATCGCTAGAGCATTAATTGGTAAATCTATTGGTGATGTCGCAGAAGTAAGAACTCCTGGCGGACAAAAAAGCTATGAAATCTTGGAAGTTAACTTCAAAGAATAAAAGCACGCCAAACTCTGAAGAAAACAAAGCTCCGTTAAACAACGCTCTTTAAGCAAAAATTTCAGCGAAAATTTCGCAAATTAGGGCTTATTGACGCAAATTTGCGACTAAATACTGATTTTCAATAAATTATTTAGAAAAATTTAAAGATCAATGCCCTATTAATAACCATTGTGTAGTTATGCTTATGGGGTAATTGATGGAAAACAGTGTGCAAATACTTGATGAGTTGCAAGAACTTTCAGCAACTAAATCAAGCGAAAGCCGCCGTGCTTTATTACATCGTATCACGGATTTATTCGCGATCACAGCTGATGAACAACAGCCTGATCATAAAGCTGCTTTTGACCAAATCATGGACAGATTGGCTTATGAGTTAGAGACCTCAGTCAGAGCCGAGTTTGCTGACCGCTTAGCGGATATGCCCAATGCCCCTACCCGCTTAACACATAAACTAGCTATCGATGAAATTGAAGTTGCCCGCCCTGTTCTTACAAGATCCAAAATCTTATCCGATGAATTCCTTGTAAAAGTTGCTAAAACTCAAAGTCAGGATCACCTGCTTGCAATATGTAAGCGTGAAAATATCAACGTCAAAGTTACTGACGCTTTGGTCAATCGCGGCAATGATGAAGTTTTACTCAATGTCAGCTCTAATTCAGGAGCTAATTTTTCAAGAGACTCATTTGAAAAACTGACACAAAACGCCCTCGATAATTCAGCACTAAACTCAATCCTACACGATCGTACAGACACACCAGCAGATTTATTACAAACTATAAAAAAGCGTGTCGCAGACAAAATCAAAGCAGAGACTGCCGCTAAAGGGATTGATATTTCTGAAGATGAAATTGATGAAACAGTTGAAGTAAAATCAGCCACACTGGAAACAACTGATGCGGAAAGAGAAGCCTCTTTCCAGGAAATCGACTATTTGCACAGCCGGAAACAGTTGGATGAACGTGTTATCATTCATTACGTCAAATTGCAAAAAACAGACGAAACTGTTTATTGCCTCCATCTAATGACTGATTTAGATCAAAGCACTGTCAAACATTGCCTACTTCACGCTGAATTGCCAGCGCTCGCAGTTCTTTGTAAATCAAACTCTTTCGAGCGCTCAACATTCGCTAGCCTGCTACAACTGAGAGAAAATATAGGCGAGGCCAGTGGCTCACAAATCGTAGAAGCCATCCGCCGCTATGAAAGCCTGGACATGGCATCGGCACAAAGAGTTATGAGGTTCCTCAAGGTAAGAGGAAACGCGCAAGCTGCAAATAAGAAAGAAGGCGCAGAAGGGTCACAAGAAACTTCTGAAGCAAAACTCCCTTTACCAAATTAACTCAATATAACAATCGAACGTTCACCTAACAGGATAACTCCAGAATAGCGCCGCCAGCCAACCACTTCGAACGCCGAATGACAAGTGATGTTTTCACACCAGCAACATTAGGAGCAGCCGTCAATTCCTGCACAATGAAATCCTGGAATTCAGTAAGATCTCGCGCCACACATCGCAGCATAAAATCTATTTCACCAGAGAGCATGTAGCACTCCCTTACCAAATCCCAGTGAGATGTCATTTTTTCAAAATTAACAAGATCAGCTTCGGATTGAGCGGTTAAACTAACCATCGCAAAAGCTGTAAGATCATGACCTATTTTTTTTTCATTTAATTGCGCAAAATAGCCTTCAATAATTCCCGCTTC
>CAXIDO010000471.1:0-2167 GCA_964022745.1 uncultured Methyloligella sp.
CTAACCCTAACCAGCTTTCTAAAAAACTAGGTAAAGTAGCTGGTCGCACGAAAAATTTGGATTTAGAGCATGTTGTTGATCTATTGGGCGGTTCACACCTTTGGGTATATGAATACTCCTCAAAAATAATTTCATTAGTAAATGAAATTACCAGCTTAAAAAATCAATATCTTGATGAAGGGCTTCGCCATCGCACACTTACTGAAGGTAGATTTCCAGAATTTTTAGTTAGCTCTCAAAAAGTTAAAGAGCTTGAAAAGCTGCTAGACATTGAAATCCATAAATCGAGTTTAACCGCTTCAGATAAAGATTCTGAGGCGTTCTCTGTCACCGAGGTGATCACGCTATTGATGACCGCATGTTATGTCATATTGCAAACTTACAACGCAAGAAGACAAGCAGAAATCCAGCACCCTCTCATAGGTATTACGGAAGAGTTCTTCCGTTGCAAGGATAAAAAATTCAATTGGTATCAAGCCTGCTTTTATAACGAGAAAAATGGTGAGCGCCGCTGGTACACAACTAACAACGGTAGTACCAAAGCAATTCAATGCTTAATTAAATTGAAAAAAGCATGGGGGGCTGTTGATGTTGACGGCTTGTTTAATGTGCCAACCTTTAGAATTGATGAACAAGATAACTTCAAACACTATAAATATCATTTTAATAAGGGAAAAGATTCAAAGATCACTGGCAACGCCTTCTTAAAAATGATGCTAGGTGATGCAGAAGTGGATATGAAAAGCCACCCATTCAGACGTATCTACGCTGTTATTTACCATTATCAGTATAAAAACGCAGACTTACTAGCATTATGTCACCAGCTAGGACATGTTGATCCCGAAGAAACAACTGTGTATGTGACGGAGCCTGCCGCTAGAGAAACGCATGAGCAACTTCATCATAAAACCAAGCTGACTCGGAATGAGAAAGCTGAATCAACCATTGCGATAAAAGAAGAAAACAAGGCTCTAGATAAAATCATTGCTGAAGTAGGTGTTGAAACAACGGCAAAAGATATTCTAGCTCTGCTTATGGGAACCGAAGAAATGGCAGGTAAATATACTTCTTATTTGAAAAAGGTTTATCGTGTTTTACAAAAGAGTGTGAGGTTCAACAACTATACCAAAGACAAGTACGGTAAAGGCTTTAGCGAATTACCTGACGAAGAAAAAAGTAATGAAATGGCTCAAGTGCTGGATGCTAGAGGCCACAAACACAAACCTAAACCACATGCTACTTGCCATAAAAAAGAGGGAGAAGCTAAAAAGCATAAGGCACCTTGTGAACCATCTGTGTGTAAAGGCTGTGCATACCAAGAAGTAAAACGAACCCAGCTTGATATTATGAAAGAAGACTTAATCGCGCTAAAGGCAGTCCAAGCTGATTATTTGACGCTCCCTGTTGAACGTATGCGAGCTAAGGAACAAAGCGCTAATTTAGAGATTTTAATTGAAAGCCATGAACGCACAATGAAAAGAAGTAAGAGTATTTTCCAAGCGGAGCAACCTAATGGCTAAGACAAAACAAACCCAAGATCCCCAACAAAAAGAAGCTTTTGAGCGCATTGAAAGAAAAGTGGAAATACTTGAAAAGTGGGCAAGCGAGGGAATCCCCTTTGTATTAGTTAATGGTAACAAACAGGTTGATGACAAAGGAAAATATGTCCTTGAATTCTTCCCTACCAGCCCTACAGGACTTAGAAAGTGGAACGGTAAACAAAATAGTAAGGATGTTGTTAAGCAATATGATATTCCGACATATACAACATCTGCAAAGTCTCTGGATGCAATACCTACGAGCTTAAAGCTAAGAATTTATGGCGATAAAAATAAACTAAACATTTGGGAAAGGCTGAAGTTTAAGGCCAAGCTGCAAGCCAACACTAAAGAAAAGAATGTCCTGCAAGAGCTAGAGGAAGAGCTTAAAGTATCTAAAGCTAATCACCAAGGACTAGCGTATGAATTAATTGAACTTCGAGTGACTAACAAACACTTGGAAGAAGAAAACAGCACGTTAGAAAACCAAATTGAAAGTGTCCGCTTGTCTATAAAATCCCAGCTTGATCTGAAGAAAAAACAACTTAAGCAGTCTGATCTAAAGAACAAGCAGCTCAGCATCGAAAATGCAAAGCTGAAAAAGCTTTTAGACGAACATGGTATCGACT
>CAXIDO010000472.1:0-2157 GCA_964022745.1 uncultured Methyloligella sp.
TCAAGGCTTGCGCACCCAACAAAACCAACTTGCCGCTCAACAGGTTTTGGAAACAGTTTCAAGGTAGCACCGGTTATAATACCAAGTGTGCCCTCAGCCCCCATAAACAGGTGCTTCAAATCATAGCCCGTATTGTCTTTGCGCAAATCAGTCAGCCCCTGCCAAATTTCACCAGATGGTAAAACAACTTCAAGCCCAAGCACCAAATCACGCATCATGCCATATTTTAAAACCTGAATGCCCCCAGCATTGCTAGAAATATTCCCCCCAATTTGACAACTCCCCTCAGAAGCCAAACTCAAAGGAAACAACCGATCATGACTATCAGCCGCTTCTTGCGCCTCTAGCAAAGTCACCCCCGCATCAAGCATCATTGAGTTACTCGTCGAACTAACAGAGCGAATTTTATTCATCCGATTTAAAGAAACAACAATTTGACAGTTTTGTTGATCCGGCAATTGACCACCAACAAGCCCTGTGTTCCCACCCTGCGGCACAAGAGCTGTTTTCGTTTTAGCCGCTAATTTAACAATAGCAGACACTTCCTCAACAGACCCAGGCAATAAGATAAGCGGAGATTTACCTACATATTTATCCCGCCACTCAACCAAAAACTTAGCTTTTTCATCCTCTTGAAAAAGGGCATAGCGGTCCGCAACCAGAGATGCGAATTGAGCAAGCAACTCACTATCAAGTGCCTGTGTCTTATTTGAAGCTTGGTTTTTATTTTGAGGTACAGTCATCAAATCTCTTTCATCAAACTAAAAAAGCAAAGCTTTAAGAAGAATTCGCCGCCCGCCGGAGCCTGTCATTAATCGCAAGCCCAACACCTTCAAACGGTATGGACCGAACCGCAATACCACTAACATCGTGATTGTCCAACCAATGCAAGCCTGCAAAAAGCCGCGCCGCCGCTTCTTCTAAATCCCCAGTTTCACTAAGATTATAAAAAGGCAACTCACTTACCAAACCCTCATCTTCCGCTCCAAACCCAAGCAAACCTTCACCCGCTAAAACTTTAGTCGCCTCTAAGCGAACTGACGTCTTCGGCGCATAGTGCCGAAGCAAAGCCCCCGGAGCGATAGGAAAGGAAGATGAACTGTCACCGTTTTTTTCTTTTATTTGCGTCTCATCAATTGCCACCTCAGGGCATACAACACGCACCCCAAGAACCGCCTCAAGTTCATCAACTGTCACAGGCCCAGAGCGCAACAAGACCAAAATCGGCAACCCTGTCTCGTAATCAAGTTCAGCTTTCACAATGGTAGATTCAAGACCGCGCTTAGTCTCACCACCATCAAGAATAAAATCTACTTTTGCGCCTAAGTCTTGTTGCACATGCACAGCAGATGTTGGGCTCAAGCGCCCGGAACTATTCGCACTTGGGGCTGCCAACGCAACACCACTTCTGACTAAAAGCTCTTGAGAGAGTTCATGATCAGGCACTCTCAAAGCTATCGTAGAAAGTCCTGCCGTCACACTTTCTGAAATCCCAGCACTCTTTTTTAATGGCACAACAATCGTCAAAGGCCCTGGCCAAAATTTTTCAGCCAGCCGAGTAGAGAGCTCATCAAACTCACCAATCTCTTGCGCCAACTCAAGTCCTGATACATGCACAATCAAAGGATTAAAATTAGGGCGCCCCTTTACCTCAAAAATTTTCCGAACAGCATCATCTTGCCGCGCATCAGCGCCAAGCCCATAAACAGTCTCTGTTGGCAACGCCACTAGCCCGCCGGAAACTAAAATTTCAGCAGCTTTTGCAATTTTATCTCTTTGAGTTTGAGAAAAAGTCAAACAAACGGTCTCCAAATAAACAGATCCAATATTACAATTGGAAACAATCAAAACACAATCAGGCAACACTTGCATTGTTTATGAAGAAAAAACCAGACACTTGAAAAATTAAATATGCCTAATCTCTCTCTTAGAAAGTGAATAACTAATATCAATTTCTTAAATTTCGCAAAGCAAAACCAGGGTGCTGAACCTTACACCTTTGAAAGCGGTAGAAAGCCAATAAAAATAAATAATATTACCTGTGCCTCTCCCCCTAATTAGTAGGGTGCATTAAAGCGCAGAATAAATATAATTAATAACTCCTGGATCTAAACTCAAATAAACTATCATTTATCATGATTAAACAATTTTTTGATA
>CAXIDO010000473.1:0-2143 GCA_964022745.1 uncultured Methyloligella sp.
TAATCTGACCAATATTGTCGGGATCAAGAGTGAATGTGCTCATCATTGTGCGCTCTTTCACTTTCACAATTTTTGATTTCTTGATTGCAAGAGCTGCGGCGCATTTAGCCATTGCCCCTAAACCATTAGCGTCTGTTGATTTTGGTGACATGCCAAGTTTGCGGCGCATGATGCCATTAGTGTAATAAACACCGTATTTCTTTTGAGCAAAAGGTGTGAAGTAATCTGTTGTGATCGAAACGTTCAAACCGTCGAGATTGTCAACGCGGTGCGGAGCATTAAGCTGCCACGAAAGAGCTGTGCCAGGCTCAAGAACAATCTCAGCAGCATCCTTGTCCCACGCCTCTTTATAAGCAACTTCTTCTTCAGTTTCGCGAAGAATAACGCCTTCTAAAGTTTGGTCAGGCAGATGCTCTTTATTGTCTGCATCATAAAGCCAAAGCTTTTTGCGACCGCGTACATGGAACAAACAAACATATGGAATGTCAGCATGATAAAGTACACGAGCGCCCGGACTTGAAATCAGCATCGAGCTATTATGTTTGAAAGTTTTAAGACCTGGTTTTAGCGTTTCCATTTCAGAAAAAGCTTGGTGAACCAAATCATCATATTCTGGGCAAACAACATCAAACCGGCGAAGAGCTAACCAAATACGACCTTCAGTAAGTGCCTGTAAAACTTTGTCACCAGATACATTGTTGATCTCACCAGAGCGCCATTCAGGTTTGTCGCCTTGTGCTGTCATGGTGTTGATCATGTAATATTCGCGTGGATAGCGCTCAATTAATTCAGCAAGTTTCTCATCAGTAAATAATCCTGATGACGCAAAGTCATGATTAAAAACTGAAGTGCTTTTTCCAAAATCTCGAATAGCTTGATCGCTAGCGTCTATTATTTTACTCATTTTTTACTCACCAATAAAATTGCAGAAAGCATGTGTCTAACCCCCAGATTTACCTATGAGGTAAACTTGGGAGTTTCATGTCAGGCAATAAGTCAAAATGTGTGTGTTTTTACACCATTATTAAATTTCCAAACAAAGGATAAGTCAAAAAAGTGTATTTTTTATTTTTTAAAATGCAAATAAGAAGATTTAATCGGCTTATTTAAAAATATACTTATCAATACGTTAATTGAGCCTAATTTATGTCAATGAGTTGGTTGTCTAAAAAATGGCGACCCTCACGGTCTTCTATCTCAATGACCCAGATATCAGGGTCATATTGGGTTTGCTGGCGTATAAACTGGTCAATTTCAAACTCATCTTGAGGTTCTGTACCAAATTCAGAATGCCAGCAACGATCAATATCCTGAGTAATTTCACTTTTTGTTTTCTGGGCTTCTTCCATCAGAAATAGAGGGGCTGGGCTATAAAGTTGAGCGGTTCTATCTAGTAGGGCGACTTTAATATATATAGCCCCAGCAGTTGCCTCACCGCGCTGCGTTAAAACCGCACTTGCCCCACCATTATTAACTTGGCGAATAAAAGCAGAAATCCAAATATGAGAATGAAGACGCATGAAGAAAACCTGATGTGAGAGTTGTTTTTAAGCGCTCACTATAAGAAAAACGTTATGAATTAGCCATAATAAAGCGCAGTTGTTTGTGGGCAATTGAAGCACATCAAAAATGTAGGCTCAAACGCGCTAGCGTTTGAAATAGCCGGGAGAGAAGAAAAAAAGATAAAACATTTATCTCGAAATACTAGCAAGCAAAAGAGGGCGCCCGCGGGCTTTATTAATCGCGTTGATTAATTTGCCGGAAATACGCCCGGTCACATCCATCCTTTGGTCACGTTCAAAGCTGCGAATTCTTTTTCGTGTTAAGGGGCCAATGACACCATCAACTGAGCCAGTGTTATAACCAAGTTTTGTCAAAGCTTTTTGTAGTGCAGATACCAGCTCTTGTGAATTCTTAGCTAAGATTTTGGCATTTGTTGCTCGTTCTGGGTGACGCTTGGAGCCTCTGATTACTTCTAAGATTTCCGCATCAGCAATTCCAGTTTGGGTAAGGCCTCTGTCAAATTCATAGGCCATAATGGCAGCTCGGGTCGTCGGGCCAGCGATACCATCTGGTGTTCCAGGGTGGTAACCAAGTTTGACCAAACCATCTTGGATCAAGGCAACAATGTTGTCGCTTTCAG
>CAXIDO010000474.1:0-2141 GCA_964022745.1 uncultured Methyloligella sp.
CTATGCATGAATTGGTCTGGCGTTTTTTTTTGGGGGGGGATGAGCGGTAGGTCCTTTTGTCTTTTATCCGCGATTTTGAATCCCCCACTTGGGTAATATTCTTCATTTTAAAGTCATTTTTTACTAATATTATTAGGTAGTTGTTGCACCTTGGGCTGAAATTGCCTTACTATGAGCAACAAATTCGAACGCATTCAATCAATTAAGAAAGTCACGCGTGCATGTCTGAACAGCCTGAATTTATCCTTGATAGACGTAAGCTAAAAAAGAAACTATATCTGTGGCGTTTTATTGCCATTGCTGTTGCCATCATAGGCCTTTTTAGCCTTCTCACGCTGGATAAGAAGTTTGCAGCAAACCTAGGTATGGCAGATCAGATTGCCCGTATTGAGGTTTCTGGAGTTATTCTTGAGGATAAGGCCCGGGCTGAAATGCTGAAAAAAATGGCCGCAAACAAGTCTGTTAAGGCTCTCATTGTGAAATTTAATAGCCCAGGTGGCACGACAACCGGAGGAGAGGCTCTTTATGAAGAGCTGAGCCGGATCGCTAAGGATCGTCCTGTTGTGGCGTTATTTGGAACGATGGCAACATCAGCGGCTTATATGTCTGGTGTCGCTGCTGAGCATATTATTGCGCGTAGCAACAGCATCACAGGCTCTGTTGGCGTGATTATGCAATGGGCTGAAGTTTCTTCAATGATGGATAAGCTCGGTGTGAAAATGAATGAAATGAAAAGCGGGAACCTCAAGGCTGTTCCTTCTCCTTTTCAACCGCTTGATGAATTTGGACGTTCTTCAACGCAAGATATGATTTCTGAGAGCCATAAATGGTTTGTTGATTTGGTCGTTAACCGCCGCAATATCAAGCCTGCTGAAATTCCTGGATTTATGGAGGGCAGTATCTATTCTGGCCGCCAAGCTTTAAAATATGGCTTGATTGATGAGATCGGCGGCGAAGAACAAGCTTTAAACTGGCTTTCTAAAACGAAAAAAATCCCGAATTACCTGCCAATAATTGATTGGAGCCAAGAAACACAACAATCTGGTGGGGTTTTAGGGCGTGCCAGTCTTTATCTAGCTGGGCTTTTAGGCTTAGATCTAAAGCCTTATTTACAAAATATGTCACAGAACGGTTTAATTAGCGCTCGTCATTCAGGTAAGTTAATTTCGAAATGGAACCCCTGATTAAAGTTTGCTAAGGTAAAAATACTTAAGGATTAAAATAATGACGGGGCACCTGATGATAAAGTCTGAACTTATTCAAAAAATTGCTGCTGCTAATCCACATTTGTTTCATCGTGACGTTGATAAAATTGTCAATGTCATTTTCGATGAGATAATAACTGCGCTCGAGAATGGTGGGCGTGTTGAACTTCGAGGATTTGGCGCTTTTACTGTCAAACACCGGCCAGCTAGAAAAGGTCGGAACCCGCGCACAGGTAAACCTGTGAGCGTTGAAGAAAAGTTTGTTCCTTTTTTCAAAACAGGCAAAGAACTACGTGAAAGATTAAATGCCGAATATGAAGGCTAGATTTTTTACTTTTTGTGATGTGTTGAAAAACTTTGAGCGCTGCTAATGCACCAACATTTGTTGCATCAGTTTTTGATGCAACAAATGGCACAAGTGTGTTTTGTGCGACTAAAACACCCTCTTGATGATCCGCTTAGTTGCAGTTTTGGTCAAAATTCTCCAGGCTGTCTATGCTGTAGCAGATCGACCTGAGGGGTATGAAACTTTTAATACGTTTTGGCATAATAGCGGGCTAAAGATGGCCATCATTGAAAAGGCTAGAGACCGACTGACACCTTTTAACGGATGTTAAGATATCAGGTGCTCAGTGCTACTGTTTTAAGCTAAGGTTCTCGTTTCTCAGTGTAATTTTGGCAAAAAAAGCTGTGATTAAAGTCTCATACTTTATAATGGGTTCAGCACTTCTCTGAAAAGTTAGGTACTCCCTGTTTGTTTTATCTTTTAAATTTGCTAGAGATATATCTAATATTTTGATTTTTTAAATTGAGGTTTTTTTCGTGCTCAAGAAACTCTTTAATCTGCTCATTTTCATTCCATTGGCAGTCATTATCATTTCTATTGCTGTGGCGAACCGTCATGTGGTTCGTCTTGCGCTTGATCCTATTTCACCA
>CAXIDO010000475.1:0-2135 GCA_964022745.1 uncultured Methyloligella sp.
GCTCTTGTGACTAATATATCAGTATTTTAAGGGGCAAGATATAAATTCTGGATGGTTTGAAAGACCCGTTTGATTGAGGAGTTTAGGATGCCTGCTAAAAGTACAAATACAAACTATGGCGCTGTTGCAATATCCATACATTGGATAAGTGCCGCATTCATTATCGCGGCCCTTATTTCCGGTTTTCGGGCAGCAAATGCAACTGACTTAGCAGTCAAAGTGCAAGTGCTAAGCGTTCACGTGCCGTTCGCAATTGCAGTTGTCTTCCTAACGCTAGCACGTCTCGTATGGTGGTGGCTTGCAGACAAAAAGCCATCCCCCCTTGCGGGCACACCAAACTGGCAACATAAAAGCGCGAGTGCGGTACACTGGCTATTTTACATCGTGATTATTGGTATGGGAGCAAGTGGCATCGGTATGTTAATCCTCTCTGGAGCCGGACCTATGATCTTCGGCGGTGCAGAAGGTCAATTGCCAGACTTTTGGAACTTCAAGCCACGCATTCCACACGGCATTGGTGCACGGTTGATGGTTATCTTGTTATTCCTTCACATTGGAGCAGCGCTATACCACCACTTCATCCTCCGCGACGGTCTATTAAAGAGAATGCGGTTTGGTTCCGATAAGGGGTTAGTTGAAAAATAATTAAAAAAATTGGGGGGGAAAGCTTTAGTTTCAGTCATTTAAACAATTTTTTCTAACCAGTTTTATCATCAATCAGAAGTGGTTAGGATGCCAGTAAGGCAAAATGCGACTTTGCCTCATCGACTTATAGTACGGTTTACTGCGACGGTTGCTGGTAGGCAACTGAAGGAGCAAATAAGACGGTTGCTGGTGGGCAACTGAAGGGCAAAAAACAATCAAGCATTCCCGATTAATATGCCGGCCGCAAACACAATGAGCCCCCCGACCACAATCTCAAACGCCGCGCGTAGGAATTTCGTGTCCATATATTTCGCTCTGATCCAGGCAATCACCCAAAGTTCAATGAGCACAACGAGTATAGCGATCACCGTCGCCCAGTAAAAATCAGGGATGAGATAAGGAATGGTGTGACCAAGTCCGCCAATCGCTGTCATGAGCCCAGTAATCCAGCCACGGATAACAGGGCTACCGCGACCAGATATTATCCCGTCGTCAGACATCGCCTCAGTAAACCCCATGGAAATACCAGCGCCAACAGATGCGGCCGTGCCAACCAGGAAAGTCTCCCACGTGCTTTGCGTGGCAAAAGCCGCCGCGAAAACAGGGGCAAGCGTAGAGACAGAGCCATCCATCAAACCCGCCAAGCCAGGTTGCACATATTGCAAAACAAAAAATCGTTTCGCTGTTTCCTCTTCGCTATCAAGGGTCTCTTTATCAAGATGAGTTTCGGTTAAGCGCTCTGCTAAACTTTCATGCTCACGTTCCGCGATGGCCAAATCTCCAAGCAATTTCCGAATAGCAGTATCGCTTGTGCGCTCTAAAGCGTTTTCATAAAATCGGCGCGTTTCATATTCGATCAGTTCAGCTTGCTCACGCACAGCATCCAGCCGAAGTGGCGTCGCAAGCCATATCGGCTTATGTTTGATAAAGCCTTTAACATCACTAGAGCGAATGAGAGGCATGGTTATGCCAAATTTTTCTTCCAATAAATAAAGGAGCATCCGCCGGTGTTCATTCTCTTCTAAGGCAAGCTCTTCAAAAACTTTGGCAGAACCAGGAAAATCAGCCCGTAAACCATCCGCATAGGTCAGGTAAATACGTCCATGTTCTTCTTCCATAGAAATAGCCAGGGCCAAAAGCTCTTTTTCACTCAATTCAGAAAAACGTTTCATTGGCCTCTCCAACAAATTAGGGGCTAAAATTTAATGAACCCACGAGTGGGTCCGGTGACTATCTTTCGAAGTATCTTAAATAAGAATAATCGATAAGGCTATATAACTTTAGAATAATTCTAAATAATATGTAAATAAACTAGAAATGATCAAGCTTCATGTGACAAGCAAGTATTTTTCAATAATTCTATCCTACAAAAGAAATCAGGCCCTATAGTTGAGTTAAGAACTCAATTCTAAAAACGATTACAGGAACCCGGCAATGGCAATTGTGAATAGATTTTTGGATCCGTTAAGTGATTGGATAGCTGCCCGTTT
>CAXIDO010000476.1:0-2126 GCA_964022745.1 uncultured Methyloligella sp.
ATATGACACTAATGCCTGATGTTGACACAGTGCACATTGACCCATTTTTCGCTCAATCAACTCTTGCTGTTTTCTGCGATGTTACTGAGCCAGACACAGGTGAATATTACGAACGCGATCCACGCGGCATTGCTCGTAAAGCTGAAAACTATCTGAAATCAACAGGTATTGGCGATACAGCTAACTTTGGCCCAGAGCCTGAATTCTTCATCTTTGATGATGTTCGCTTCTCTTCAGATCCTTATAACTGTGGCTTTAAACTTGATAGCTCAGAACTACCAAGCAACAGTGACACAGAATACGAAATGGGTAACCTTGGTCACCGTCCACGCACTAAAGGTGGTTACTTCCCTGTTCCTCCAGTTGATTCATGCCAAGACATCCGCTCTGAAATGCTGAGCGTGATGAAAGACATGGGCGTTGGCGTAGAAAAGCATCACCACGAAGTGGCTTCTGCACAGCATGAATTAGGCATGAAGTTCAACACACTTCTTAAAGTTGCTGACCATGTGCAAATTTACAAATATGCAGTCCACAATGTAGCTCATGCTTATGGCAAGTCAGCTACATTTATGCCAAAACCTGTTTTCGGTGATAATGGTACTGGTATGCACGTTCACCAATCAATTTGGAAAGATGGCTCTCCAGTTTTTGCTGGCAATCAATATGCTGACCTATCTGAAACTTGCCTACACTACATCGGCGGTATCTTGAAGCATGCCAAAGTGATCAATGCTTTTGCTAACCCGATCACAAACTCATATAAGCGCCTTGTACCTGGCTATGAAGCACCTGTGCTTCTTGCGTATTCATCACGCAACCGTTCAGCTTCTTGCCGTATTCCTCACGTTGCAAGCCCGAATGGCAAGCGTATTGAAATTCGCTTCCCAGATCCAGCTGCTAACCCATATCTTGCGTTCTCTGCAATGCTTATGGCTGGCCTTGATGGTATTGAGAACAAAATCAATCCTGGTGATCCAATGGATAAGAACCTTTACGATCTTCCTGCTGAAGAACTAAAGAACATTCCAACTGTTTGTGGTTCACTTCGCGAAGCTCTTGAAGAGCTTGATGGCGGCCGTGACTTCTTGAAAAAGGGCGGTGTGTTCACTGATGATCAAATTGATGGGTTTATCGAACTTAAAATGGAAGATGTTGAGCGCTTTGAGCTTATGCCTCACCCGGTTGAGTTTGATATGTACTACTCAATCTAAGGCATCTAGATGCTTTAGAATAAACATCTGATTTACAGAAATTTTAGAGGAGTGGCTTTTGCTGCTCCTCTTTTTTTATGAATTGATCTATTGCAAAGATTTTCTAGACAACAACGAACATAATGAAGATCAAGCTAATTACGCTGTAGGCTGCGATATTATCTTTGTTAATTGATAGCCAACTGATGATTGTAGCTGGAACTTTTAGGAGAAATGAACTTGAGAGCCAAAGGCAGATGCTAGAGGCCATGATACCCCACATCCAAGTGGCAGCGTGATGGTTGGATTCTGGTGCGAATTCGCCAGATTGTATAACAATACCGCTTAATAGGGGTATTGAGATAAAAAGTGCCACAATAGAGGTCAACCCTAGTAGCACCAGGAAGGTGTAACGCACTAACTCAAACATAACTAACTCCATACTAGACAGAGATAGTTTAACGAAAATTCGTTAAAACTTTATATTATTTGAACCTTTCTTTTTTAATAGTTTGATAACCTTTTAAGTCTGCCTGATAGTTGATTTTGAGTTTTATTTACCAATGAACCATAGAGATTATAAAATGACTGGTATCCTCGTTCCCTTTGACGGATCAAAACACTCTCTTAAGGCTTTACATGTTGCCTGCGATTTAGCTGAAAAATATGAAAACAAGTTATTTCTTTTATATATCATTCAACTCGACGCCCCCTATAAGACCTCTGATGTGAGCCCGGAGACTTATAAAAACGCACAGACTATAATGCTGAAAGCTGCTGCAAAAGCAAAACAGCGCCGGGTTGAATTTGATATTTTAGATTTTGAATATGGTGACCCTGCCACGGGTATACTGGCTGCCAGTAAACGCATGAAGCCGAGCACAATTGTTATGGGATGCCGAGGACTAACTGCTACAGACGCGGAAATTTTTG
>CAXIDO010000477.1:0-2108 GCA_964022745.1 uncultured Methyloligella sp.
CAAATAAGCACAGTGAAACTTGGTTAGCTGAATTTCATAAAGCCATAGAGAGTTTCCCTGAAGTTGTGGAGTTCTACCGCATGAGTGGGCAAGTTGATTATCTTTTACGCGTGGTGGTTCCAGATATCGCCAGCTATGATGCATTTTATAAGCGCTTAATTTCAGAAATCGACATAGCAGATGTGTCTTCGTCATTTGCAATGGAGCAAATTAAGTTCACAACTCAATTGCCATTAGATTATGCAAGGCGAGCAGAAAAAGAGCCCGAGAGCTCTCCCTGATTAGTTCGGAAAATATAATCAGGCCCAACTTGTTTGAAAAACTGCAAAGGTTAGTTAATCCTTCAGTCGGGTAACTAGGCTGGTTATATCATTTCGTCCTCGTCCATTATCATGCAATTCACCAAGATATCCTTCAACCAAGGTTGCGACAGGCAGAGGACTGTTAGTTGCTTTAGCTTCCTCAATGCAAATATTTAAATCCTTGCGCATCCAGTCGACAGCAAAGCCAAAATCAAAGAAACGGTCAGCCATATATTGCCCGCTGTTTTCCATTTGCCAGGATTGCGCGGCACCTTTGGAAATCACAGATAAAACATCAGGAATATCCAAATTATTTGCTTGAGCAAAATTAATCGCTTCAGATAAGCCTTGAACAACACCAGCAATAGCAATTTGGTTCACCATTTTTGTTTGTTGCCCAGCACCTGAAGGTCCCATATGCTTGACGGCCTTTGAATAAGTTAAGATGAGAGGCTCAGCTTTTTCATAGGCATTAGGTTCACCACCAACCATAATGCTAAGCTGGCCATTTTCAGCTCCCTTTTGCCCACCTGTCACAGGGGCATCCAGGAAATGTAAGCCCATCTCGGTAGCCTTAGCTGATATTTCGCGTGCCACAGTAGCTGATGTCGTCGAGTGATCAATAAAAACGGCGCCTTTAGGCATAGAGTGAAAGGCACCATGCTCTCCAAAAGTGACTTGGCGTAAATCGTCATCATTCCCAACACATGAAAAAACAAATTGAGCATCTTTACCAGCGTCCAATGGTGACAGAGCCGTGTTGCCACCATACTCATTTTGCCATCCTTCAGCTTTGGAAGTTGTTCGATTGTATACAGTAAGGTCAATGCCAGGAAATTTGCTTAAATATCCTGCCATCGGATGGCCCATAACCCCTAAGCCAAGCCAAGATGCTTTTGTCATGAATGTCCTCTTTGTAGCTGATATAGGTTTGTAACTGATAGTGGCTGTATAATTCATTTGAAATGATCAGCCGTTTATTAGAATTGATATTTATTTGTACCTTCGACTTTAGACTGAAGTCTAATTTAAAATTAGAATGATCTCAATCGCAATTTGTACGTAGGATTCGCGGAGTTTTTCATTTGTATAACCAAAGTTTAGACATTGACAGATCCCTGATTCCCCTAATAGGGGTTAAAGAGGAAATTCTTTATATTTGTATGGATTTTAAAGGAGATTGCGCGTAACTCATCAATCGATAACTGCGCCAATAAATTCAATTTAGGTTATTGATTTTATAGTGTTCCGCCCAAAAGTGGGCTACTCGTGCCTTAACAGGCTTTAAGATTTACTGATGCTGTGACGGTTGCTAGTGCGGATGCTTTGTGGGCATCCGAAGCACAAAAAGCGCAACTGAAGGAGCGCTAAAGGCTGCGACGGTTGCTAGTGGGCAACTGAAGGAGCATCAAAGAAGAGTGCCTCTCATATGGCCCATATTGTTATCATAGGCAACGGCATTGCAAGCTTGACAGCAGCTTTGCAACTAAAAAAGCTTGTGTCTGGTCAGGATTGGATAACCGTTGTTTCTGAAGATCAGTATGGCGTTCTAAAGTCAGCCCTTCCTTCTGTGAGCATGGGCTTACGTTCACTAAAAGATATCCGCGTAGATTTAAAGAAATTATTTGAAAAATTTAAAATCAAATATCTTTTCGCCTCCGTTTCATCTCTTCATCCAGAGCGTCAAGTTATCATTCTCAATAATGGTAAAAGAGTTCCTTTTGATAATCTCATTATAGCTGATGGAATGGTGCCAGCCTGGGATCATATACCAGGCCTGAACAGGTCTCACAACATGGTGCACTC
>CAXIDO010000478.1:0-2105 GCA_964022745.1 uncultured Methyloligella sp.
TCGCCCTCGATAGCGACGAGCAATTTTGCAATACCATTTAAAAACGGCTCGCAACCTATGAATTGTACATTTGGATTGGCTTTGGCTGTTGCACTTAAATGTTCACCGCCACCAAAACCAATTTCCAGCCATAACTCTTGGTTTTCGCCGTTAAGTTCAGCTTCTTGAAATGGTTTTTCAGGATTGATCAAAAGTTTGGGCAGAAAGTTTTCTACCAAGCTTTGCTGCCTAGCACTTAGTTTTTTGCATTTTTGGCGGCCGAAAATATAACTTTTTTTAGTGAGGTCTTCAGCCATGATGTTTGCCAGGGGTAAGTTTTATTATTTATTCCACCACCCTGCTCAGAGCAAGGCGGTGGAATGTTAATTTTTTTAGCTAATTGCGCTTTTCAGTTGATCGACAAGATCTGTGCGTTCCCAAGAGAAACCGCCGTCTGCATCGGGCGTGCGCCCAAAGTGACCATAAGCTGCTGTGCGCTCAAAAATTGGTTTTGTAAGAGCAAGATGTTCACGAATACCACGTGGGCTTAAATCCATGACTTCCATCAGAGCAGCCTCAAGCTTACTTTCGTCAACCTTGCCTGTGCCATGCAGATCTACATAGATTGATAAAGGCTTCGACACACCGATTGCATATGAAAGTTGCAGAGTACATTTGTCAGCCAATTCAGCGGCAACCACGTTTTTCGCCAGGTAGCGAGATGCATAGGCAGCAGAGCGGTCAACTTTGGTTGAGTCTTTACCTGAGAAAGCGCCGCCACCGTGAGGAGCTGCACCGCCATAGGTGTCAACAATGATTTTACGGCCTGTTAGGCCTGCGTCACCATCTGGGCCGCCTATTACAAAGCGACCTGTTGGGTTCACATATAACTCTTCATCTGGGCACATCCAGCCTTCTGGTAAGACGTCTTCGATGAAACCACGTACTTTTTCACGGAGATCATCTTGGTTTGCACCTTCACTGTGCTGGGTGGAAACAACCACTGAAGTTGCTCTTACTGGCACGCCATTTTCATAGGCCAATGTCACCTGACTTTTAGCATCTGGGCCAAATTCAGGGCATGAGCCATCATGACGTGCTTTGGCCATATTTTGTAGAATTTTGTGTGAATAGTGGATTGGGGCCGGCATAAGGACATCTGTCTCGCGGCAGGCATAACCGAACATAATGCCCTGATCGCCAGCTCCTTCGTCTTTTTCCTTATCGCCATCGGCGTCAACACCTTGAGCAATATCAACTGACTGCTCGTGAACAAGGCAATCTATATCTGCTTTAGCATGGTGGAAACCGTCTTGTTCGTAGCCGATATCTTTGATCGCGCGGCGCGCAGCATCTATTAGTTGCTCTTTCGAAACACTCCCAGCGCAGCGAACTTCACCTGCAAGCACAACTTTATTGGTAGTTGTAAGAGTTTCAACAGCGACACGGCTATCAGGATCAACAGCAAGATATGTATCAACGATGGCATCAGAAATGCGATCACATACTTTATCCGGATGGCCTTCAGATACTGATTCGCTTGTAAATAAATAGCTTTGACGCGTCACGTTTACACTCCCCAATATGGCAAAATATTAACTTTGATTGAACATTTATACTTAGGGGGATCTTTTGCAGAAAGGTGGGGTGTCGGTCAAGTTTTTTCTACAATATTATTGTGACTTCTCATCGAGAGCCGCATCAGTATCTTCAGCAAGACTTCGAATAAGATCTATTACCCGGCGACGGACTTGCGGGTCTTGTATTTTTACAAAGGCCCGGTTTAATTCCAGTCCTTCCCGTGAGTTCAGAAATTCGAGAACAAAATCTTGAGACTTAGATTCTGCAAAGCCGGCTTGCATTGCACCAGGCGTTTCAGTTTCAAGATCATCAAAAAAATATGAGATTGGAACTTCAAGAACTTTGGCCAATTGAAATAAGCGACTGGCGCCCACTCTATTTGCACCTTTTTCATATTTTTGAATTTGCTGAAATGTGAGCCCCATTTGCTCACCAAGTCTTTCCTGGCTTAAACCACTCATCATACGGCGCAAGCGAATACGACCACCAACATGGATATCAATCGGATTTGGTTTTCTTGGCTGATTGGTTGAACCCGTCATCGT
>CAXIDO010000479.1:0-2103 GCA_964022745.1 uncultured Methyloligella sp.
TTGCTTTCACTCTGACATATGCACCTTTTCACTTCCAAACAACCGCCTCAGCTGCGGTTCCTTTACCCGTTAAAAAGTCATCCAAAGAAAATGTCAGTGGTGTAAAATTTGCAAAAAAAAGCAGCAAGTCAGTCAAAGAAAAAGCTAAACCTCAAGCTCCTTTAAAGCTTTCATTGAATGATGAACTTTCTGCCCTGAATGATTTGCAACTCGCAGCTGATGATAAAACTCTTTTGAACAAAGCCGTTAAAGCCATTTACAAGAATAAGAAAGAAACGGCTGAAACACTTATCAAGAAAATCAGCGATCCAACTGCAAAAAAATTAGCGCAATGGTATGCCTATAGAAACCGTAAAATTATTCATGACTATGACGAACTGACCGATTTTATTAAGTCTCACCCTTCTTGGCCTAGTCGATCACGGCTGGTGAGCAAAATCGAAGCGCGTCTCTTTAAAGGAGCATTGCCCGCCAAAGAGACAGACCTTTATTTTCAGAAGCACAAACCAAAATCTCTAGAAGGCAAATCTGCTCATGCTGAAGCTCTTTTTAAGCTCGGCAAGAAAAAAGAGGCGACTGAACTTATTAGAACTACATGGCATAACCCACGCTTACCATCTTATCTTGAAAAGTTTATTCTAGATAAATTCCCTCTAGTGCTGCGACCTGAGGACCATAAAATTCGCGTTGACCGCCTTTTATATTTACACAAAAAGGGGCGTGCTAATGCCGCTGTACGTACATCTAAAAAACTAGGTGCACAACAGGAAGCTGCTGCTCGCTTTAGGGCTGCTGTTGTCAAAAGGCAATTTCGTCATGCAACACGGTTGTTCTCTAAATTAGCTGATAAAACCAAAGCATGGCCCGGCGTTCATTTGTCCAGGATAGAGTTAGCTCGGCGCAGCAAAAAATATGATCATGCTACGAAGCTAATGATTTCAGCGAATTATAAAGCGAAGGATATCCTTAATAAGGATCAATGGTGGGTTGAACGCCGCAAGCTCACGCGCCATGCCATCAGTGAAAAGAAATATGATGTCGCTTATAAAATTGCCAGTGGTCACAAGGGCCCTTCGGTTAATAAATATAATGAAGCTGAATTCTTAAGCGGTTGGCTTGCCTTGCAATTTTTAAACAAACCAAAGCTGGCCGAAAAACATTTCGAGAATTTTAAGCAAGCTGCAGATGGTCCCCGGACCCGCTCTAAATCTGCTTACTGGATGGGACGGGCGCAACAAAAACTCAAAAACACCAAAAAAGCTAATGATAATTTCAAGCAAGGTGCCAAAATACAAAACACCTATTATGGCCAGCTTTCGGCGCATGCTCTTGGTGATGAAAAGAAGAAGATTAAAATTCCTGAGCTGACTAAAATTAACGCAGATATCGCGAAACGATTTACAGCGCGTGAAGAAGTAAAGGCGGTTGTTATTGCTCATTTGGCCGGTGAGAAATCAATTGCCCGGATATTCTTTTCTCATTTGCGTTATCAATTTACTGAACCTACAGAGTTGACCTTGCTAGCTAAGCTTGCTGCTGATCTTGGGTTTAATCAGAGTGCTGTGCGCATTGGCAAGACAGCATTGTCACAAGGTGTGCCGATTACTCACTATGCATACCCCGTTCAATTTATGCCGACCTTTACGCCATTACGTTCCATTCCAGAACAAGCGCTCATTTATTCTATTGCTCGTCAGGAAAGTGAATTTAATTATAAAATACGCAGCCATGCTGGAGCGCGCGGCCTTTTACAAGTCATGCCGAATACGTTGAAACATGTAGCGCGCAAATATAAAATTAAGAGACAAGTTGCCTGGCTTACACAAAAACCAGCTTATAACGCGAAAATTGGCAGTGCCTATATTGGAGACCGTCATGAGGAATTTGGCGGGTCTTATATTATGACATTTGCTGGTTTTAATGCTGGCCCGGGGCGCGTACGCCAATGGGTGAGGAAGTTTGGTGATCCTCGTGATAAGAATATTGACCCGATTGACTGGGTTGAGCGCATTCCCTTTAAAGAAACGCGGAATTACGTTCAAAAAGTACTGGCAAATGTTCAAATTTACCGTGCTCGGCTCTCCAATGATGTATTAATATTTT
>CAXIDO010000480.1:0-2087 GCA_964022745.1 uncultured Methyloligella sp.
TGATCAGACATGGTGAAAGATTTACCTTCAGAGTTTTTCAAAGTGAATTCGGGAGCTTTCCAACCAAACTGACATAAAGGTGTATTTAAAAGCATAGTTGGTGCCTTCCGATTTTACTGATAGTTTTTTAAACCAAATGGTATAAACAAGGGTATATATTGTTTATACCGATCGGTCAATGCGGGCTGGTGTTTTTTTTGAATGAATGGTATAAACTTCCCTTCATCGATTTGAAAAGTTAGGAATTTTATGCCTTGGGAAAAGAATTTTGATCTGGATATAGCAACTGATAAAGCTATCCAGGTTTTTTGGAAAAAAGGATACGAAGGCACATCCATGTCAGATCTGATTGATGCTATGGGCATCAATAAAGGCAGCCTTTACAATGCCTTTGGCAGTAAAGATGAACTTTTTAATCGTGCATTGCTTCGTTATGACCAGCTAAATCGCCAAGAAGCCTTAAAGCAATTAAACAAGCTGGAAGATCCCAAACAAGTGGAAGATTTCTTTGTAACAATAATCAAAAAATGGCAAAAGTTAGGTAACGTTGAAACAACAAAAAATGCCAGAGAAGTTGCGGTGTCATTAGTGGCTTTGATAATTGGGCTCAGAGTCTTAGCGCGAGGTACTTATGATGCTGAAAATCTAGAAGCTATAAAAAAACAAGCTTTGCAGTTATTAAGTTAACTCTTTGATAGTCTTGCTTGGTTTGTATCGGTGGGCATATTGAATTCGATCACAAAGGTTAGAACTAGTTTTTACCACATATAAAGCCAGTTCATATTGTCGAAGCAGGAGAGAAGAGGAGAGCACCTTCAACGCGCCATCGAAGGTTTTCATCAAACTACCCACGGCATGATGAAATTGAGATGTATGGGGTTTATTAACCAATTTCCAGTAAGTCATTATAGGGTATTCTTTTTGCAAGAAGCCTATATTTTCGTTTGCATTTGTTAGACAGGAAAAAATAATGGTTGGTTCAATTGGCGCTGTTAGTAGTGGTTTTCAAGTGCAACGGCCTCAAGGTGGTGCACAATCACTAACTGAAAATCAAAAAACTCTTATTTCTGAAACCTTAGCGCAATACGATTCTGAGACATTAACCGCTTCAGATGCTAAAAGCATCACTGACACATTCAAAGAAGCTGGCATACGCCCCAATCAGGAATTGGCCGAAGTCGTAGCGGAAGCTGGATTTGATGCACGTGAAATTGGCGATCTATCCGGAGGTGGAAGACCAGCGGGGCCACCTCCACCACCACCTCAAGAAAGCACTTCTGAAACTGATCTTATTGCTCTTCTGGAAGAAGCTTTTGAAGAAGCTGATATAGATGAAAATGATCAGGCAGCAGTCTTGTCCTTTTTAGAGGAAAACGGTATCTCAAAACCGGGTAGCTTATTTGATTTTTCCGTATAACTAAATTCATACATTCTATCAAATAAGAACTTCTCTAAGAAGAACTAACCTCTACTCCCCATAAAGCCAGTCATATTGGCGAAGGAGAAGAGAAGAGGGCAGCATCTTTAGTCCACTATTACGGATTTTCACCAAACGGCCAGCAGCATGATAAAATTGGGCTTGGTAAATTGATTTTGAGAACACACGCTGGCAACGACGAAAGCGTTTGTTCTTATAGCTGTCAAATAGAGCTAGATGATTGTCTTTTTGACCATCTTTCATCTCAGCTATTAATGAACCTAAACAAGCAGCATCTTCAATAGCCATCGCTGCACCTTGAGCTAAAAACGGCACAATAGCATGCGCTGCATCTCCAAGTAATACAGCTCGCCCCTTACTCCAGTTTTTAAAAGGCTTTAAAATCATCAGTGGCCATGCGGTCCACTCGGGAACATCCATCACAGCTTGTCTAAGTGCGCTGTTAAAAGGCCTGATTTCTTCAAATAGACTTTCCTTGGGCGTATCATCAGACCAGGTTTTCTCTAAAGCTTTCCCCTTAGTAACAGCTACCAGATTGATTTTTTCACCAGCACAAACGCGGTAATGAACCAAATGACTATGTGGCCCAAGCCAGGCATGCACATCAGGTGATGTAAAAAGAGAAGGGGCGTCCGACGCATTCACCATT
>CAXIDO010000481.1:0-2082 GCA_964022745.1 uncultured Methyloligella sp.
AGATGACAAACAAACAGGTCTCAAACAACAAGAAGAAAAAAAAGAAGCTAAAAGCCAGCCAGACAATGAGCAAACTGAAAGTTATAAATTAGTTCCTGAAGTTTCAGATAAAGATGAGATTAGAGACCAAAAGTCAGAACAACCTTCTCAGCAAAGTGTTGCCAACAAGACAAAAGAACCTTCTGTAAGTGAGGTTGCTATAGGGCCGCAAGGTGATAAGAAAAATCAAGGTCCTTTAGAATCTATTGTACAGGCTGAAGCCCGGCCAGAAGATTATGGGATGACCGTTGAGGGCCGTGAATATCATCCAGTTCCCCCTAAAGCAAAGCAACCGCTACCAAAGGGCGGTAAAGTTCCTCATCAGGAGCCATCAACTCCACATGTAAATATACAAAACCAAAATCATGCACGTGCAGGTGGCCCACCACCTATGCGGCAAGATGCCGGCTTAGAAACAGCGCAAAAAGGTAAAGGCCAACAACAGACACTGAGACAAGCTGAAAATGTGCCACCTCATAAAATGCAAAATGGCATGCCATCTCAAGCGAACACACAGAACCAAGCGAACATGCAAGGTCAAATGAACAGGCCACCAGCTCAAGCCATCCGACCGCCGCAACAACAAGGCGTAAATGAACAAGAGCCTTTGCCATCAATTTTAAATAATAAAGGGCCTCAAGGAGTAAGAGCGGAAACACCTGGCCCAGATGAAATGTCTGAAGGCCCTCAAGCTGCGAGCCGTAAGGTGAGTTTTAAAAAGACTGAATTTGCACAGCCACAAGATAAGTTCATTAAAGAAGATAAATATGGGAACACACCTCCCTCACTTCCTCTTCCGCCGCAAGCTGGTCCTATACAACGTGACGATCAACAAAATGGTCAACGTGATGATCTTCGTCCTGTCGATTTATCTGAAAACGCAAATTCAGCACCAAAAATTGAAGGAAAAGAAGAGGCCCCAATAAGAACCACTCAAAATGCGATGCCTCAACATTTCCCGCAAATCAAAGAACCAAAACTAAATGAGCAGGGTGCAATCAGCAGAGGTCTTATGGATCAAGGGCTTAAAGAGCAAGGCGCTGTTGATCAAGCGCCACTAAATGTCCCTCCAGCCGTGCGCGAAGGCATGCCTCTTAAACAAGGGCAACAGTTTCCTGCAAAGAACATGATGCCACCACTCCAAGGGCAGCAGCAACCAATACTTCCTGGGCAACCACCTCAGCCTCATGGACAACTGCAGCATAGCCAAACTCAGGAAAAGATGGATGGCATTGCTAATTCCATTGCTCAAAATCAAAAAAACAGAGAAATACTTGGCGATCAAGATCAGGTCATTGAAAATATCCCAAAAGTAATGCGAGTTGGTAAAGTGCATTATTTGGAAGTGCGCGTTGCGAAATTTGCAAATACAGAAATTGAACTAGCGCCTGAAGATTATGGTTTAAGATCTAAGCAGAATAGCAACAACCCATTGACGAAAGCCATCACGGTTCGTCTAACAGGACCAGATGGATTGTTTTTGATAGATTGCGCAACAGCTTCGACACAATGGACAGAAATGCAAGGTGGCATAACCAATGATGCTGATTTTGCAGTTTGGCGCTGGCGTGTGTTGCCACGTAAAAGTGGCGTTTCAAAATTAAGGTTAGACGTAACAGCCCGCACCAGCAATGAAGACGGTCTAACTGCCGAAATTCCAATCCAACCATCTAAATCAATAGATATCAAAGTCACGCGCAATTATGGATCAATTTTCAAAAAGCTAATAGTGATTGCAGGAATTTTTGTTGTTGGGTTCGGAGTGGCTCAGTATGGCCAGCAAACTTATGAGCTTGTTCAAGAGCAAATTAAAGAATTTAGCCGCAAAGATTAGGGTTTGATTCAGAAGCCATTTTTATTTATCTGAACAATACAAGCCGTTTGGTTTAAGAATTCAACGCTAAAATTATGGCACCCTTCAGCTCATCAATACCCTGGCCTTTATTCGACGAAGTCGCAATTAATAAGGGAAACGCAGCAGGGTGCTTTTTGATGATCGTTTCAGTTTCACTAATTCGTTTTTCAAGTTCACCAGTTTTTATC
>CAXIDO010000482.1:0-2073 GCA_964022745.1 uncultured Methyloligella sp.
TCAGACACTTAATAACCCTAGAAAATTGATGAGATTAAGATATATACCGCATCACTTCTTAGGCATCATGTTTTCTTTGTTCCATGCCATAGTTTCAGGAATTTTATAGGTCCACGGAAGGCCTGCGTTCCGCCATCCATTGAGGGTGCGAGCCCCTTTTTCATTTTTATCTCCTTCAAAACCTTCAACCAAATTCCAAACATTTGTATAGCCCTCTTTGATTAACTTGCGAGCCACCTTACCTGACCTCCCACCCGAGCGACATGCGACAAATATTGGATCCTTTTTGGTCACCCCTTCACGATCTATCAGGTTTTCTACTTCTGCCAACAGGTTCGGATTTTCTTTCATTTTATAACGCCCTAATTCAGGGGCAAATTCATGAGATGCAATGGCAAGCGGTATGTTTTTATCTGTCCCGACAGCATGTCCAACAAACGATACCTCTACTGGATCTCTTACATCGATAAAAATAATTTTTGGGTTGTCTGTTAAAGCTTTATAGGCAGCTTTAGGAGATAGATATAACCCTAAGGGAGTTGATCTCGATTGATTGACGGTTTCAGGGTCTACGTCTGTTTTTATTTCAGCTGCGAAAACTGGAGTTACAAGATTGAATGCTACAAGGCCAAAGAAAATTTTAACAAATAAATTTATTGAAAAAAACCATTTTAAATCACGCACTTTGTTTCTCCTTTTAAAGATTTAAGTGCACTCTAATATTCGCTTCCTAGACCTTCTGTGACATTGTCACTGATAGGACTTTTATCTCCCTGTCTTACTACGGTTTTGCCTTCCTCTTTCCTGATCTAAATCAAAAGGACAAATCTATGAGAAAATTTCTATTGGCTTTCGTTGGAGTTTTTATCTTGTTTACAAATTCTACTGCTTTTGCAGAGCCGCCGAAACAATTAGTAACCATTGTCACCTCAGCAAATGCGCAAACTCAGTTAATGGCTATGGTTTTGACAATGCAGGCGGTGAAGCAAGGAGCGAATGCTCATATTTTACTTTGTGGCGATGCTGGAGATATGGCTTTGAGGGATGCGCCGAAGACGGTTAGCGCCCCACAAAAGCCAAAGGGAATGAGCCCGCAAAAACTGATGAAGCTGATTATGGAAAAAACAAAAACCTCAGTTGAGGTGTGCGCTCTTTACTTGCCGAATAAAGACATAAAATCTTCAGCCCTTATTGACGGAGTAACTGCTGCTAACCCTCAGAAAATGGGGAAACGTTTGTTAGTGGATAATGTACGTATATTAAGTTTTTAATTTCGTCTCAAAAACTAAAATTAGGAAGGATGCGGAGTATACTCCGCATCCTTGTTGAAAGTTATTTCTATCAGCCAGTTAAAAGCAGGTTGGGTAAGAACAATACAATTTGTGGGAATGCGATTAAACCTGCAATTGTCAGAGCGTCAGCAATGAAGAATGGCGCGGAACCACGAAAAACATCCTGAACGGTGACTTGCGGACAGACACCGGCTACGACAAAACAGTTCAATCCAATGGGCGGGGTAATTAAACAGAGTTCCGCCATTTTTACAACAATGATCCCAAACCATATAGCACAACTGACGCTGTCCATGCCAAAGGCACTATTGGCGGCTGTAACATCAGCTCCGCCATTTAATGCAATGACTGCTGGAAACACGACTGGCAAAGTGAGCAACATCATTCCAATGGCGTCCATGAACATGCCTAGAACCGCATAGGCACATAGAATTAAAACCAATGTTAAAAGTGGGCTTTGATCTAGTGACTGGACCCAGTCAGCAAAAACGCCTGGTAGATCTGCAAAGCCTAAAAAGCGAACGTAAATTAAAACCCCCCAAATGATTGAAAAGATCATTACTGAGAGTTTGGCTGTTTCAAGTAAGCTTTCTTTTAATTGAGGCCAGCGCATGCCTTTATAAAGAGCCATAACAAAGACAACAAAAGCTCCCAGCGCACCGCCTTCAGTTGGAGTGCCCCAGGCATCTCCGCCAAAGGGATTGTAGATAAAGAAAATAATAATCGTAACAACAAACACTATAGGAAGCGCGGCCGGTAGAGATGCGAACCTTTGTTTCCC
>CAXIDO010000483.1:0-2052 GCA_964022745.1 uncultured Methyloligella sp.
AGCCGGTCGCTTCACTTAGCTTTTTCTTTATAAGCTGCGGGTTACTTCCGGTTTCTTTAGGTGCGGTTTCCCACATCCGAAATGCGTCTTCAACATCAGTTTCGACCTTTTTAGCATCAGCTATACGTTTAGCTTCAAGGCGTTCCTTTTGACGTTTTAAATTGCTTTCACGCTCCAAACGCTGTTTTTCTTTTTGTTCAGCGCTCTTCTGACTATAACCACGGCCCATGTCCAGATTGTATTTGTCTAGCAGTGCGTGGAAGCTGTTAAATGAAATCTCGCCTGCACCTGAATCTATCTTTTTGTTATAGAATTTAAGGGTGATCGTAAGGAGGTCTTCTGTTTTACCTGTGGATTTGTTCTCACTAGCAAGGTAGCCACTACTCGCAATAATTTGTGCAGAACCTGCGTGTTTTGTATTTGACGTCCAAACACTTTTCGAGCCTTTGAATTGCACCATGTTAGCGCCAGGAGGAGGCATAATTATATTTGGTTGCGTCTTGCTCCAATCAATTCCCATTTGGTCGGCAACATCACTTATTTCTCGATCTAAATCTTGCATCATGTGATGTGTGTTACCGTTATATTTGTCATCTAGCCATGCTGCATATGATAAACGGGGGGCTTTGGATGGGCCTGTATAAGCGCGCTTTAATGGCTGGTCTAAAAGGTCGGCCAAGTCGCTTTCAACGTCTAATCGCTTATCAAGTGGAAAATAGAAATCTCCGCTTAAAACTTCCCCTTTATACTTTTCAGTTAGCGCTTTGAGCTTTTCACTGAATGGGGCGACATCTGTATGGCCTGAAACTCTAAACTTATCGTTACGAACACTATCAATAGGTGTCGTTTCACTATAAATAGCTGGTGTTCCAAGTAAATCAGAAAGAGAGCTTAGGACTTGTTGGCGATGCTGTTTAGGGAATACATATTCTGGTTTAGTAGCGGTCTTAATCGGGGTGATCCCTTCGACAGCTTTCATTATCCTATCTTCAAATTGTTTTAATTTAGACTCATCGCCAGAAACTTTAATGCCGGTTATTTTACCCGTACTGCTTAGATGGTCACTAAAGCGCAGAGGGTAGCGAAATTGATGGTTGATTTGTTCTTGTTGGGCTTCAGACCGATATTCAATATTGTAAAAAGCTGATGCGTCATGTCCATGTACCCCCACAGTGCCGGCTACTGAGTTTTCCTTGGTATCAAAAACATGGATATCATTGATGTTGCCATATTTAGGCGAAAAGCTGAGGGCAGCTAAAGTGTATGCTCGACGACTACGTTTTGAGTCTTCAACATAAGCTACGTTGTTGCGGTGACGCTCATTACGCTGTTTATTTCCAAAGTCATTAATGATGACTCTACTATAACCAGCCACTTCCAATATACCTTGAGGACTTTGAAGCGCGTCTTTGGCTGTATTTAATGCATTCTTTAATTCCTTAGAATTGCGAACGAATTCTTTTACTGCCGCTTCAACGCCAGTTTGTCGAGAGGCGACAAACTCTATCGGGATAGTATGCTTTTCACCATTGGCTTTAGTATAACCAACTCGGATAAGCGCGCCTCGTTTAGCCCTATCACCAAATTGGCTTTCTTTATCAAGAGCACGAAGTATCGCGTTTTCTAATTCGCTTAGTTTGCGGATGCTTTCATATTCTTCATCCAATACGCTTGCGAATAAGACTTCATAAGTCTTCTGAGTGCCTTTGTTTGTTAGTTTCGTGAATTCTGCATCAACCTTAATAGGAGCGACTACCGCTTTGTTAGGTTGAGAAGGCTTCGTGAGCAAATTTGCACTGGTGGCTGCGTAGAACTCGCCATCATCAACCAGTTTTCGTAAATTGCGGGCATGTATGAAAGAGCCAATAGGCGCATGGGATTTAGCCGAATCATCCATAAAGGCATCAATAAAGTTCCGTGCTTTAGAATGGCGGCTGAAAACCAATGTAATAGGTTTTTCTGGTTTACCCTTGAGGAGGCCATAAATACTGCCCTTTTCTTTGTTATACCCAGTAATTTGAATGATGGCGTTTTTAGTTTTCTTCATTAGTT
>CAXIDO010000484.1:0-2045 GCA_964022745.1 uncultured Methyloligella sp.
GCGCAATATACAAAACAATTTTCTGAGATGGAGAAAGTGGTTAACACGTCCACTTCTTCAGCAGACTATGTCACTCAGCTGGTCGATGGCTGGAACAAGTCATGAATAAATTAAAGGCCGTATTTCTTAATTTTTTCTATTAACGTAGTTCGTTGTAGGTGAAGATCTTTTGCGGCTTCACTGGTATTGCCCGCATTTCTTTCGAGCGCTTTTTCTATTAGCGTAATTTCAATGTCTCTTAGAAGTCTTCTGACATCAACGCTATTGGCGGTATCAAATAATCTTGAGAAATCTTTTGGTGCTGGTGGTGCGATCTCTTTTGCTTCGTGGCCACGCTCTGCACCGCCTAATTCATCGAGTGCGCTCCAAATGTTTTGGCTTTCTTCTGCCTGGTTGAAAAATGAGTTCTGATCAAAGCCAAGAAGTGTCTGGGTCACTTGCTCATGATTTATGTTTTGGCCAGGGAAAAAAACTTTTGCCCTTTCCAAAATATTCTTCAGTTCTCTTATATTACCGGGCCATTCATATGTGCTGAGCGCTTCGAGCCCACCTTCGTCAAAGCCTATGGGCGCTTCGGTAGCACTGGCAGAATGATTGCTTTTGAGGAAGTGATTAACTATTTCTGGTATGTCGTCCAATCGCTCTCGAAGGGGTGGCACTTGGATCGGAAAGACATTTAGCCGAAACAGCAGATCTTCGCGGAATTTATTTTGTGTGACTAATACACTTAAGTCTTTGTGGGTGGCGCATACCACACGCACATCCAACTGTATGTCTGTCCGTCCGCCCACTCGCGTCACAATTGAGTTTTCTAATACTCGAAGCAGTTTTGATTGTAATTCAAGGTTCATATCTCCTATCTCATCAAGAAAAAGAGTCCCTTTGTTTGCTTGCTCAAATTTCCCAGGAGTTGTTTTAATTGCTCCAGTGAATGCACCTTTCTCGTATCCAAACAACTCAGCTTCCATCAAGTCACGAGGGATTGCAGCACAATTTACAGCTACAAATTTACCTTTTCTGCGGCTCGCATCGTGCACACTTTCTGCTACGAGCTCTTTGCCAACCCCTGTTTGACCCTGAATTATTACGGCAGAATTTGACGGAGCTACCATCGATATTAGTTTTTTGAGGCGCATAGTTGCCTCTGAACTACCAACTAATTTCGAATACATCACAGTCATTTAGTACACCGTAGATTGGATTAAATCCTTAAAACACGCCTAGCATGGTTGTGTTGTTATTGGTACCGCCTCGGTTGTTTAACACAAGTGTTATCGTGTTCATAAAACACTTTATTCATAAATGCTAATAGCATACGCTTTGAATGGACGAAGTTGTTTGGCATTTTTACAATTAACAGGGGACGTAAATTGAAACGATTTTTCGCAACTATTACATCTTCTAAACTTGTACCGGCGCTGTTTGTAAAGAAGAAAAAACTGCCATTGCTTGATTACGATTTAACGAGGTTTGATGAGCAAGATATAATTTTGGAGAGTGAGGCGCAAATTCAGGAGTTCCTACCTGATATTTTGGGGCAGGCACTGGCGCGTACGTGGGTTGATAAGAGGTTTTTGGATGCGTTTTATGATCAGCCCAAAGAGATATTAGAGAGGGCTGGCGTATTTCTTCCCAAGTCTATTTCGGTAGAGTTCATTAAGAAAGATAAAGAAAGACCAAAGGTAATAGTCTATCAAAAAAATGGATCAAAAAGTACACGACTTTTAGAGTTGAAATTAGTTATGGTGGCCGCGACATGATACGCATAGTTTATGGATTAGCTTTTATTGCAATGATTTTTGGAAGTATTTCGCGCGCCCAAACAGAAAATTCCGCGGCTGATCCTGATATTTTTGTGAACGCAATCAATGCTTTTGAAAAGAAAGATTTTCAGACTGCAGTTGAACTTTTTACCGTTCTTGCAGAGCAGGGAGAGCCCACATCCCAACACAATTTATCTATTTTGTACTCAAAGGGCCTGGGAAGCCCCGTCAGTTATAAAAGGGCCTTATATTGGGCTTGGCGTGCCACATTGGGTGGTAGTG
>CAXIDO010000485.1:0-2040 GCA_964022745.1 uncultured Methyloligella sp.
TTACACAAGCTTTCGCCACATGGTGTGACTTTTAAATGAGATCTGCCTTGTTTGGTGAGCCAAACACCTTCAATTGCAGCGAGTTCTGCTGCACCTTTTTCAGCTCCATCTTGAGCAAAAGCTGCTGTTGAACCAGCAACCATTATCAGACAAGAGAAAATTAGTGATGACACTACTTGTGAAAATAGTGTGTGACTTAATTTAACAAGAACGCTCATTACAAACTCCGGACATAAAAATTCTTACCAGAATATAGCACATGCCATTCTAAAATTGTCAATATCATGAAATTCACGCAACTAAATTATACATAGATTTAAAATCAACGGTGTTTACAACACAATGCTTACTAAAATTTGCTCTTATTCAATTTCCGGAACGTCTTCAGGACTTTTTAAAATCGCTGCAACACCCATTCCGCCTGCTGTACAGATAGAAATAAGCCCTGTTTTTCCTTTCGTTTCACTCAGTTGCTTGGCTAGGAGTGAAACAATTCGAGCGCCTGTTGCTGCAAAGGGGTGTCCATAAGCAAGGCTTGAACCTTTCACATTAAGTTTACTGCGATCAATAGGGCCAAGGGCCTCCTGCATGCCAAGAGCAGATTTACAATAGTCTTCACTTTCCCAAGCTTTTAAGGTTGATAATACCTGGGCTGCAAAAGCTTCATGGATTTCATATAAATCAAAATCCTGAAGTTTCATTTTATTGCGCTTTAAGAGGTTAGCAACTGCTACTGTTGGAGCCATGAGCAAACCGTCTCCATTGATGAAATCAACTGCAGAAGTTTCGGCATCCACTAAGTAGGCCTGAATTTTGTGTCCTTTTTCTTTTGCCCATTCTTCTGATGAGAGAAGAACCGTTGAAGCTCCATCTGTTAGAGGCGTGGAATTCGCTGCAGTTAATGTGCCCCGCGAAGACTTATCAAAACTTGTTTTCAAGGTAGCTAATTTTGATAGTTCCATATCTGGACGAATGTTATTGTCTTTAAAAATCCCTGCGCACGGGATGAGCAGATCATCGTGATAGCCTTCTTCATAAGCTTTCACTGCATTCTTGTGGCTTTCAAAGGCAAGTTCATCTTGTTCACTTCTTGGGATATGCCAGGTTTGTGCCATCAACTCGCAGTGACCGCCCATTGAGAGGCCTGTGCGAGGTTCATTGGTGCTTGGTGGTTGCGGGGCCAATTCACCAAATGAAAAGCCTTTAAAAATTTTCAACTTGTCTTTAAAGGATCTGGCTCTGCTTAATTTTACTAACCTTTGAGCAAAACGGCGCTTAAACACAACAGGTGCATCACTTACTGTGTCTGATCCCATAGCGATTGCACTATCACATTGGCCGATAGCAATTTTGGCTGCACTTCCCATTAAGGCTTGCAGGCTGGTTCCACAGGCTTGCATCATGGTTGTTGCAGGCGTTGAAGGGGCAAGTTTTGAAGCCACAACAGCTTCTCTTGCCAAGTTCCAATCTTTTGCATGAGTGACAACAGCGCCGCCAACGACTTCATCGATGTGTTCACCGCTGAGGTTATATTGATCAACCAAACCACCCAGAGCAGTTCCTAACAAGTCCAAGTTTGTAAGATCTTGATATGCCGTGTTCGAGCGGCAAAACGGAGTTCTCATACCACCTAAGATTGCCACTGGCCTTACAGTTTGGTTTGCCATTTTCTACTCCTTATCATCTCAAAATTTGCGAAATGAGTGATTTCAATTAATTTTCTTTGTGGTCCAAATAGTGAAGGGGTCCACCTCGGAACGGTGCGAAGCCGGTTCCGAAGATTATCCCTGCGTCTATCAAACCTCTGTTAGGTGAAATATTTTCTTCATCGCATTTTTCACATTCTGTCAGTAACGGCGAGATGAGTTCATCAGCCAGGGCTATGAGTTCAGCCTCTTCATAGTCCTCTTTGTTCTTTTCTGGCTTGCCTTCAGTCCAAACATAAAACCCTTCTCCGGTTTTCTTTCCTAATTTACCTTTGGCAACCAGACGTCCAAGTTCACTATTATCAGCGTCTCCCAATTCAAGTGAATGAGACAC
>CAXIDO010000486.1:0-2034 GCA_964022745.1 uncultured Methyloligella sp.
TTTAGTTTTTCTTTTTGAGGTTTCGTGGATTCTCTGGTGCTCATTTTAGCTCGATATATGTTTTTTCGGTTTATGGTTTAATGCGAAAAACAGGTTTTCTTCTGTGTGAATTTTATTGAGTGACTGGCAATTTTAAAGGGGCTGTTAAATTGGTGAAAACATACTATAAATAACACATAAAAGAGAAAAGAAAAGAGATGCGGATCGGTTTGGTTTTTCGGTTCGTTTTATATTGAATAGGAGATGTTGGCTGCTTGTTTTGAGGGCTGGCATCTTGTTTAAAGAAAGTTTGCAAAATGTCGATTTGGGGGAAACTTGCTGGTGGTGCTGCTGGTCTTGCCGTTGGAGGGCCAGTTGGCGGTGTGCTTGGTTTAATGGCTGGGCATTTCGCTGTGGACCATTGGATGGAAGAAGATCGCCCTAGCGATTGTGAAGTTGCTTTTACAGTTGGTGTGATTGCACTTGGTGCTAAAATGGCCAAGGCGGATGGTGTTGTTGTTCAAGATGAGATCAAAGCTTTTAAAGAAGTTTTTAAGGTGCCGGATGATGACGTGAAGAATGTTGCTCGTCTTTTTGATTTGGCAAAGCAGGACGTTGCTGGGTTTGATGCCTATGCCCAACAATTAGCAACTTGCATGAGCGGCGATAAGCAGATTTTATCTGATGTGCTTGATGGATTGTTTCATATTGCCAAAGCCGATAATATTCTTCATCCAAATGAGATTGCTTTTCTAGAAGAGGTTGCTCGTATTTTTGGCTTCTCTGAAAGTGAATTTGCGAATATTCAGGCACGGCATGTGCTTAATAAAGAAGAGAACCCCTATCAAATTTTAGGTGTTGAGCCGGAGATTGCTGATGATGATTTGAAATCACATTATCGCCAGCTTGTGCGTGATAATCATCCTGATAAGTTAATTGCACGCGGTGTGCCTGAAGAGTTTATCGCGATTGCGACAGAACGGTTGCAGGGTATTAATGAGGCTTATGATGTTGTTTCCAAACAGCGCGGGCTTTAACCAAAGCTCTAAAAAATAAGGAATTGATGTGTCTGAAGATATTGATGTTTCAAGCCTGCCTGTTCCAACAGATACAGCCCTTTTGAAAGAGGGAGATTGGGTGCCGTCTGTAAATTTTAACGAACGGCGGCCGACTGTGAATTTGTCTGGTTCGGGGGCGATACAAAGTCCGACCGTTAAAATTGACTTGTTGTTGCTCCACTATACGGCGACACCTACGAATGATTATGCGCTTCAATTGCTGACTACGCCTGAAGGTGGGGTTTCTTCTCATTATTTGGTTGATGGAAGAGGGCGGATCATTCAGATGGTCGCAGAGAAACACAGGGCCTGGCATGCTGGCGAATCTGAATGGGCTGGTGAGGCTGATATAAATTCATGTTCAATTGGAATTGAAATTCAAAATCAAGGAGCTGCTCTGACACGTGTGCCGGCCTATGGTGTCGCGCAAATGGCTGCCGTGACTGAGCTTTGTGCTGATATAGTTAAACGTCATAAAATACACCCCAAAAGAGTTTTAGGACATTCTGATGTTGCGCCACATAGAAAGCAAGATCCTGGTGCGCATTTTGATTGGGCGGGCCTTGCCAGAAGGGGAATTGGACTTTGGCTTGATCCTGAGAGTAGCGGTGATAATGCATGTCCTGATCTGCAAGAGGCTTTATTGATGGATTTGCAGAACAAGTTTGTGGCTATTGGTTATGGGCTTGAAGTTACCGGCGAGTTAGATCAGCGCACCGTGCAGGTTATTACAGCTTTTCAACGGCATTATCGCCCATCAAGGGTTGATGGGAAACTTGATTTTCAAACGATTAGGCTTGTTGATCAATTGCTCGATATTATTAAAGCTTGACCTTTCTTTAGATTGATTGCATCACCATATCATGTCAGCTGGCTGGATGATCGCTTGGCTCTATTTATTAGGGTTTAAGAGGAAAGTCCGGGCTCCAGGGAAACAGGATGCCGGGGAAATCCCGGCGAGGGAGGCCTTCATGCTTGCATGGAAGCTGAACCTTAG
>CAXIDO010000487.1:0-2027 GCA_964022745.1 uncultured Methyloligella sp.
CCCCATATTCAAGCTTTTCTTGTATGTAGAAGCCATAGGTTTCACGCTCACCAGAAGGTGTAAATAACGCGCCACTACCATTAGGGTCAGATGTTGTTACATCATCTTTAAAATAATCACCTCCATAGGTCAGTGTATGATTGAATTCACCAAATGAAAAACGAGAAGAATTAAATATATCAAATCCGATAGTATTGACTTCAAACTTTCGCTCATTTCCAGCAGGTGTCACGACTTGATCAACAAAAGAAGGCGGACCAAAGGGAGGAAACACAACAACCGTTTTCGTTAATGTTTCTAACCTGGTCTGGCTTAGCTCAGTTGAAGTAAAATAACCAGAAACATTCAAATCTATTAAATCATTTCCTGTCGGATTATATGTCCATTTAGCCGAGAATGTTTGATCCTCAGCTTCAGTATCTTGTTGATTGGCATCACTAACCAAACCCGTCGTATATTCATCTTTTTTATGAATATAACCAAGCTTCAATTGATTCCCGACACCAAAATCAAAAACACCTTTAATCAAACCCGAAACAAGTTCTTTATCCGTATTTTCAATCTCAGTTCCATTACCGTCTTCATAATTATTATGATCACGCCAAACAAAATTAGCCAGCATACTCACAGTATCATTCGCTTTAACAGCCCCAATCGCACTAACAAGTTTTCCCTCATCATTCGTGCTATATTGCCCTTTGATACTCGCAGCCCATGCTTCACCATGACGAAGCATGTCAGCTGGGTCAATCGTTTCAAAATTAACCACGCCCCCAATCGCACCAGAACCATAAATAGTAGAAACAGGGCCACGCACAACATCAACCCGTTTTACCAATTCAGGTTCGAGATAAAACTGTCCATTCGCATTATGCCCTGATCGTTGGAAATTCTGACGCGCGCCATCAATCATCACATTAACACGGCCAAAATCTTGAAGCCCTCGAATATTAATCGCAACCCCAGGGTCATCACTGGCTTCTTCTATATTGACACCAGGAACTGCAGCCAAAAAACCACCAGCACTATCAAATTGAAATTTTTCCAACTCTTCTTTGGTTACCAAACTGGTACCCGCAAGAGTATTGATGATCTTATCATCTGTTTTCGTCGTTGCATCAGACACTTCATCGAGTGAAGACTGGATTGAAATTGTGTCAAGCTGCACGGCATTTTCTTGAGCCAAGACATGATTAGAAAATAAAAATAATGAACTTATAAAAGCTGTACTACACAGCAAATTACCCACAAGAATACGCGTGGTCATGGTTAGTCCCCCAAAAAATTAACAAAGTACTAACCAACAAACTATGCTATCAAAACCATGAAGAAAAACTCAAACTATTCAATATAGTAGATGATTTTCGTGCATGAAATAATTAGCGCTTCAATGCATAAAAACAGTCCTCTGAAAATCCATTCAGAGAGCCTATTATTTTACAAAAACAAAAAAGCCGTAGGTTCAATTTATTCACTTATAACTTGTGTTTGCCTTAAATCTTTAGACCACCATAAATCAATCAACGTGACATCAAAAAGTGACGAAGGAACAGGCCTTGAAAACTTATCCCAATAAGCCACCCAAGTTTCGTTTGTTTGCCATAACGGCACGGCATGAATTTGCCAACGAAAAACCCGATCAAAAACCCTGGCTGCTTTCGTCATCTCTTCCCATGTGCGAGCCCGCCTAAGTAAACCGATTGTAAAATCTAAAACCGGGTCTTTAACTCCAGCCAAAGCATAGCTGCCTTTCACATCGGCTAAAGCGCTGCCCCATAACAAACCTTCACTCGTACCCGGCAATAATTCAGGGCTCCATTTCAGAACAACCATATCAAACTCATGATCAAGCACTTTTTTACGAGCAGCAAAAGCTTCACGTTCAGCTAAAACAAGTTGAATACCAACCGCTTTTAATTTTTCAGCATAATTCAACAAAATACGTCTATGACGAAGGTCCAAATAAGCCACTTCAAGTTTAAGTGGCGCTCCTGTTTGCGGATCAATCCGTTGGCCATTCTTTAAAA
>CAXIDO010000488.1:0-2026 GCA_964022745.1 uncultured Methyloligella sp.
AGCTCCCAGCGGGCATTTAATGGTTTTGCATCAGCTGGTATATTTAGCTGGGCGTTTTTCATAAAACGTTCGACTAGATCAGGATTGGCAATAAAGTGGCTACCAAAGGCAATTGCGTCCGCTTCATTTGACTGAATAGTCTGCATTGCCGTTTCTTTTGTATAACCGCCATTGGCGATGATGGTTCCTTGGTAAAGTTCTCTTAGTTTTGGTGTGATGTAATCAATTGTTTCAATGAAATGATCGCTGTTTGGCTTTGGCTCCAGGATATGTAAGTAAGCTAGGTTATAGTCATTTAGCCGTTTTGCAAGGTGGCTAAAAGTTTTTAAATAATCAGAATCTTTTATGCCCCAGACCTTATTGGTTGGTGATATGCGAATGCCGACCTTGCCGGAGCCGATTTCTTTACTGATTTTTTCAATAACTTCAAGGCAAAAACGAACTCGATTTTCGATTGTGCCGCCATATTGATCTTTTCGTTTGTTTGTTTTGTCACGAATAAACTGATCAATTAGAAATCCGTTTGCGGCATGAATTTCAACTCCATCAAAGCCGGCTGCAATAGATTTTTTTGCTGCGTTTACAAATTCATCTTGAATTTGATTTATTTCGGTGATGGTCATGGCTTTAGGTTCGACCAATTTTTGTTTGCGCTCATCTGGGGTTCTTAATTCACCCTCAAGTTGCACATTGGAAGCGGAGAGGGGCTGCTTCCCTGCAATAAAGTCTGGAGTTACAATGGCTCCCATGTGCCAAAGTTGTATGAAAATATGGCCGTTTTTTTCATGTACTGCGTCTGTTACTGGTGACCAAGCTTCTTGTTGGGCTTCATTCCATATGCCTGATGTGTTTAACCAGCCCAATCCCATTTGGGAGATGGCAGTTGCTTCAGCAATAATTAAACCAGCGCTTGCACGCTCGCTATAATATTCAGCTTTTAAGCCAGCTTTTGGAACACCACCAGCCAATGACCGTGCTCGTGTTAATGGCGCCATAAAAACCCTATTAGGCAATTGATAATCGCCTAATTGAATTGGAGAGAATAGATCTGTCATGGGGTACCTTTAAGCTTCTGGAACTTCGTATTTTGTGAAGATAATATCTGCCGCTTCATTTCGAAGAGGGATGATATTTTGGTAAGCTGCTGAGTTATACCACTCGTCGAGTTTTTCCATATTTGGAAACTTTATAATGGCAGCTGCATTGTGGTTTTGATTGCCGGTAAATGTACCGGCAAATTTCCCCTTGATGAATAGTTCTCCACCAAAAGGAGTGAACGTTGGGCCTGACTGTTCTGCATATTGCTGGAATTTTTCACCGTCTTTAACGGTTACTTGGGCAATGACAAAAGCTGACATGTATTTTTATCCTTCGTTTTTCAAATGAGGCTTCTAAAGAGCTTTGAGTTGATTGATGATTTCTTCTGGGTTTGCGCGTTTGCGATAATTGTTTGGCACAAAAGCCCATTTAATCAGGCCATCAGTTCCGATGATGTATGTGGCTGGATCTGAGAAGGTGTAGTTTGCGTTGCCATTGGCTTTTTCAATATCGAAATTCATTAATTCAAAAAGTTTGATATGTGCTTCTGGTAATTTAAATTCCAAACCGAATTGTTTGCCGAGTTTGTTATCTGGGTCATGTAGGACATCAAAATCAGGGTCTTCTACTATTGTAGCTTTTAATTCGTCTGGTACACCTGATTCTTTGAAAGTTGGGATGCCGTCTGCTGTTTCTTGAGTGACGGCGACCAGAGTACCACCAGCCTGATTGATTTCATTTAAGTGTGCGTTGTAGGCGGCAAGTTGTAGGTTGCAATAGGGGCACCAGGCACCACGGTAAAAGGTGATGACCAAGGGACCTTTTGAAAGGTAGGAGGAGAGGGAGTGGGATTGGCCTTTTCTGTCATCTAAGGTGAAGTCTGGGGCTTTATCATTTTTTTTAAGGGCGACTTCTAGAATTTCTAGTGCACTTATTTCTCCGGCTCCTTGTTCGATAAGGTCTGAGAGTTCTGGGGGGAAATTTTCTC
>CAXIDO010000489.1:0-2018 GCA_964022745.1 uncultured Methyloligella sp.
TTTGGGGCCAGTTGCGCAATAGTTTTAACAAGTGTTTTCACAAAGAGTTTTCCATTTTTACCAGCTTCTGTTGCTGTGCCTGTTTTAAGTTTACTGTTTTCTTTTTTGGCCAGTTTCCTCATTATTTCATTTACCGCATTTCAATCCGGTTCGAAAAATACCATCATCCTATTTGGTGTTGCTATCATGTTTATGTGCGAAGCTATGACCAGTCTTTTACTGTATGTCGCTTCAAATGAAGCCGTTCAGCAAATTATATTTTGGACCATGGGCAATTTGACAAAAGCCGGCTGGCCAGAAGTCATAATCGTTACAGCCATCTTTCTTTTTATTCTTCCCTTTAGTTTGCAAAATTTGTGGGTTATGACACTTTTAAGAAGCGGAGAAAATCAAGCCACTAGTATTGGGATAAATATTGAACGCTATAGATTATTTATGATTTTACGTGTTTCAATTTTAACAGCGTTTTCGGTTTGTTTTGTTGGCACTATTGGATTCATAGGCCTTGTTGGCCCACATATAGCACGCCTTCTTCTTGGAGAAGATCATCGATTTCTCTTACCGGGAGCCTGTCTTTGCAGCGCTGCGATTTTATCCTTTGCATCTCTTCTCTCGAAAACACTTATGCCGGGCATTCTCATTCCTGTTGGCATCATTACTTCTTTTATAGGAGTACCAATTTTAATTGGGCTAATTTTCACAAGAGGGCAACGTTTATGACCACCCTTGAAATTAATCAGCTCAACCTTTGGTATGGTAAGTTCCACGCATTGAAAGATATCACACTACCTAAATTACAAGATGGCGAGGTAGTCGGTCTTGTCGGACCAAATGCTGCTGGGAAATCAACTTTTTTAAAATCACTATTGTGGCCTGGTAAAGCAAAGCAAATAACTTCTTATGGTTCGGCAGATATCTCTCAATTTTCTCGAATGGAACGTAGCCGCATATTTGGCCTGATGACCCAAACCCCGCCTCAGGCAAGCTCACTCACACCCTATGAATTGTTATGGAGCCTTGCAAGGGCACTCAACTTACCGTTTTCAAATGAGATATTAAAGAAAGAGATCGCTCTAAAGCTAGAACAATTTGGCCTAAGCGATGAAGCCTTAAAGCCTCTCGATAGTTTATCTGGAGGTAAAAGGCAATTGGTCGGGTTAACTATGTTACTTCTGCGCTCACCAGATATTTACTTACTAGATGAACCAACAAGTGCTTTAGATTTACACTGGCGACTATCGGTGCTTTCTGAAATTAGAGAGCTCATTTTAACACAACAAAAAATTGCTCTGATCGCTCTACATGACTTAAATCTAGCACTCAAATTTTGTGACAAACTCATTCTTCTTCACAAAGGAGAGCTCATTGCTTTTGGCAAGCCACTTGATGTTTTAACAGAGAAAAATTTATCTGAAGTCTACAAGGTAGAAGCAAAAATAGAGACCACAAGTAGCGGCACACCACGTATAGAAATCATTGCCCCTATTAAAAAGAAAATTTAAGTTTCAGTTCTATAGGAGAAAAAAATGTTTAACAGTCAAAGTCAATTTTCAACTCAAACACCAGAAAAATATCTTATGCAAATGTGCAAGCATTTTGCCCACAAAGTTGAAACAAATTATTCCAATACACAAGGGTCTGTAGACTTTCCCTGTGGTAGGGCTGAATTTTTAGTAAGTGATAATAATTTAATCTTCAAAATTACAGCTGACACCGTTGAAAACCTAAATCAGAGCAAGTCAATAATCGAAAGTCATATAGTTCGCTTCGCATTCAGAGAAAACTTAGAGACACTTGATTGGAAATAAGCGATGGGTTTACCATCTCGTTTATAGAGATGACGTTGCTGTGTCAAAATAGTTGGTAATATCCATTGTTCCAATCTTTTTGCACCCCAATTTTGTGAAAAGGAGATTGAGTATATTGCCAAGCGATCTCATCAAAGAGCAGTGCATTATGAATTTACCCCAATCTCAGATGTCTCCGAGGTATAGGAAACATCTGGCCCTGCCGTTTCT
>CAXIDO010000490.1:0-2017 GCA_964022745.1 uncultured Methyloligella sp.
AACGTTTAGACCTGCTGCCAGACTAAAACTGGCGGCTTGTGTTGTGCGCACATTAGCCCGCACAGAGACTAACATTCCAATAAAGCCTGCAACGCCTGACATAATAGCGCCGATGGCAAAGCCTACTGCAACCTGCCAAGATAATAAAAAAGTCAGCAACACAAAAATTGCGATGCCGACTATTGAGATTGTTCGATACTGTCTTGATAAATAAGCTTGAGCGCCTTCTTGAATTGCTCCAGCTATTTCTTGCATCCGTTCATTGCCCGGGTCTGCTGCAAGTACGGAGCGGATTGCCCAAACCCCGTATAATATTGACAGCACACCGCAACCAATGACCCCCCATAAAACCATGTCCATGTAGGTAACTCCCCATATAGTTTAGCGTTTTCTTTTTACACCGCTATTGAGGCATTAAGATTCAATTCTGACAAGGTGGTAATTGTGGGAAAGTTGGATTCTTTGCCACTAAAGCGCTAAAAAATGACAATTTTTCCGTGCATAATTTTTAATCATTTCAAAAATGGCTAAATTTCTGTCCTTTTAGGCTCAATTCGTCCCCGTTTTCATTTCTATAAATTACGCCATGTTCTATAGATTCGATCCGACCTATGTTGGTCATCGGGATTTCTATTGTCCTTAGGGCTTTGGTGAAAGTTTCACTGTCTTTTTGTGGGATGGTGCATAAAATTTCATAATCATCTCCCCATCTAAGACAGTGAGACTTTAAAACTTTATCCTCATAGAACAGTTTTTGAGCTGGCTTTGAAAGTGGGATTTGATCATAATCGATAAAAGCCCCGCGTTTTGAAGCTGCGCATAATTTTTCAAGATCTGCAACGAGCCCATCAGAAAGGTCCATTGAGCTTGAGGCATATTCTTTTATAAGTTTTGAAAGTGCGCATCTTGGGGTTGGTTTTAAATATTTTTCAAGAAGCTCAGCTTTTTCTTCGTTCGTTAATGACCAACTTTTCGTTTCTTCTTTAGCTGCACGCAATTTAAACCCAAGCGCTGCATCACCCAATGTCCCACTTACATAGATTTGATCACCAATATTTGCACCAGACCTTTTTACCATTCTGCCTTTTTCAATTTGACCAAAGATGGTTATTGAGATCACTAACGACCCCTTTGTGCCTGTTGTATCTCCACCAAGCAAGCTTAGATCAAATTTCTGCATTGTCAGTTGAAGACCTTTGGTAAAGCTCTCTGCCCACTTCACTTCTGGTGCTTCTGGAAAGGCGATGCCCAGCATCAAAGAAAGAGGTTTTGCGCCTTTTGCGGCAATGTCAGAGAGATTTACGGCCAAGGCCTTGTAAGCAATGTCTTCAGGGTCATCGGTTTCGAAGAAATGCTGGCCTGCTATTAGTATATCTTTAGATATGATGATGTCTTGTTGAGGATCTAGATTAAGAATGGCAGCGTCGTCAGAAAGTGAAAGGCTCCCCTTAGATGAGCAAAGGGGTTTTAAATAGGTTTCGATAAAGCTGGTTTCAGTTAGCATTTTTTCTCTCACGGCTATTCCAAGCGCTTATGGCGCTTGGGCCTCCGAGGGGCGGTGCTAAGCACCGGACGCCCCTGGCGTCATGTCCTGCCGCCGAAGTGGCGACACTCCTTCTTCGTATGGCTCGTTTACAAATTTCTCACGGCTATTCCAAGAATTCTTTGATGTACTTCAGTTGCTCACTTGCAACTACACTAAGCGCCGGACACCTCTGGCGTCATGTCCTGATACTGAAGAGGTATCACTCCTTCTTCGTATGGCTAGCTCAGCTTTTTATAGTTCTTGCCTTACTCTTATGAGCCGCCCTCTTATGAGCCGTCGGCTGCGTTTTCTGTTTTCCAAATATTTTGAAGAACTGCGTTCACCACCTTGGGTTCATCTTTTTCAAAAAAAGCATGGGCGACATCTACATATTCGCTAATGACCACTGCATGAGGAATATCTTTTCGGCTGGTTAGCTCATAGGCTCCGGCTCGCAAAATCGCTCTTAAAGTACTATCGATACGATTCAAT
>CAXIDO010000491.1:0-2015 GCA_964022745.1 uncultured Methyloligella sp.
TCGCGAACAAGACCTCCTCAACCGCATGCAAAAATTTGCTAAGCAAGAAGCCAGCAGCAACAAAAAGCTCGAGCGCAAAAACAAAAGTTTATTACCAGAACCTGATAAAACAGGCTTGGAAAATTCTGGTGCCAATAACACAAGTTCAAACACCTCAGCCCTTTCAGACATTCGCACTCAAATCACAAATGAGATCGAAAGAGCTGTCTCTAATTCAAGTGCTCCAGTAGCACTCTCATTTTTAGCCGATAAAGCACAAAGAACTATTGGCCATGAGAAAACAGTTGGCTCAAATTGGGCAGGCTACGGTAGTTTTTTAAACTTTTTACAAAACAATTTGCCAGAGACCATGCGCATCACAACCAACCAACCTTATTACGTTGTTGATGAAAGCCGTCATAAAGCACCGAGAACCACAACAGAAGCTCCCGCTACAGAAACTGAAACAGTCTCTCAACATACAGAACATAACTACCACACACCACCAGCAAGAGATTACTACGCTGAACCAGATCATAGCGAAATGGATCAAGACACATATTCCATTCCAGCACGTCAGCAAGAAGCCAATAGGATATTAGAAAATAATCAGTCAATCAGAGACACAATAAGCCGTGTTCATGAATACACACACGTGCCAGCCTTAGCGCCAAGTGAATATCAGATTATGTTTGAAGTCATCACAGATGAGCTAAGCGAAGTTGGACTCAAGGGCAGACAAACAGCCTATAACATCTCAAGCAGGGCAAAAGTTGAAGCTGTAGATCTAACACCAGAAGATGCTCAATTTGTTCTCGACATTATCTCTGAAGCAGACCCATGGTTCGAAAAAGGAATTAGCCCTCCTCTTTTTGCTGAACGCTTTTTAAATGCTATTATCGCAAGATGCCGTGCAAACGGTCTACATTTGACCCAAGAAGAGTTTGAGCTTGTGTCTGCTTGGTTTACTGGAAATACAAAAAGCCTGGCTCATCACCAAAATTACGCTGAGCCAGAGCAAATCACCCATCAAAGCCAAGAAACTTGGTTACTTCCAAACAGCGAGCATGAAGCTCACATGGAACCAGCACAACAATTGCGCAACCCATATATCGACCCTCTAAATCCCAATCATGCTAACCATGATCACCATGAATCTCATGAGCATATGGAAAAAGAGCTGCCAAGAATGTTCCGCCTGGGCTCCGATGGTTAAGACATAAAACCAATCAAAAAATTCAAAACATAAAAAAAACATAGGTGAAATTAATCACCTATGTTTTTTTATTTCAGAATGATAAATTAAAAAAATTCAACTTATCAAAAATAAATTCAGTTTATGAAGTGAAGTATTGTCCACCATTCGCTGTAATCGTAGCACCAGTAATAAAGCCAGTGTTATCATCAGCTAAAAATGCCACGCAATCAGCAATCTCTTCAGCCTTACCAAGACGACCAACAGGGATTTGCGCAATGATGCTCTCTAACACTTTTTCTGGAACAGCTGCTACCATTTCAGTATCAACATAACCAGGTGCCACAACATTAACCGTGATGCCTTTACGAGCATTTTCCTGAGCCAAAGCTTTAGAAAAACCAATCAAGCCAGCTTTAGCAGCTGAATAGTTTGATTGACCCATCTGACCTTTTTGACCATTGATTGAAGAGATTGAAACAATACGACCAAAGCCACGCTCACGCATGCCATTAATCACAGGGCGTGTCATGTTAAACAAAGATGTTAAATCAACACGGATCACATCTTCCCATTGCTCTTGAGACATCTTGTGAAGCATAGAGTCTCTTGTAATACCAGCATTGTTCACAATCACATCAACAGGCCCTAGCTTTTCTTCAATAGCAGCCAAACCTTCAGTACAGCCCTCAAATGAGCCCACATCAAATTTGAATACAGGAATACCAGTTTCAGTTTGAAATTGATTAGCCGCATCATCATTACCACCATAATTGGCCGCAACTTGATAGCCTTTAGCTTTCAATGTTTCAGAAATAGCCCGACCAATACCCCGGGTTCC
>CAXIDO010000492.1:0-2004 GCA_964022745.1 uncultured Methyloligella sp.
TAATATGAAAACGAAGTCTTCATCATCACTCATAATCAAAATGACAACCTAAAGCCAAACGAAAAGATGATCCGCTCTGTTTGCTCATCCTGTCATGGCTTGCAGTTCTCAATCGATTCCTTAGCGGATCCAAATTTAATCAAAAAGAATTTCCATGGTCGGTCAGCCTTCAAAATAGAAAGCATTGATTGGGTACTGAAACGATCATCGAAACCGGAGGAAAACAAATGATTTTCCCCTCCCCTAAACTTCGAACTAATAACTGCTGTTTTAAAAACATTAAAGGAGATTTACATGTTGAACTTTAAAACATCATTGAAAAAAACGGCTCTTTCAATTGCTACCGGTAGCCTCATGCTTGGTATGGCAATGTCTGCCCCAGCAACAGCTAAAACCTTTGAACCTCAACAAGTCACAGACATGCTGCACCTGGTTCTTGAATCAGACAGAACCATCTACACCAAAAAAGTCGTAAAGCGCTTAGCTAACAAGCACAAAGTAATCAAAGCCACAGAATCCTTTGAGGATGATAAATCCTTGCCATTACCTGCTCAAATGTTCCGCTTCGGTGCAGAAGCAGTAGCGGATAAAACCGATAAATTCTCTTATTCTCTTCTTTCTCTATGGCCCATTAACAAACAAAACAAACCAACAACAGAGCTGGAGAAAAAAGGCCTTGAATATATCAACGCTAACAAAGGCAAAAATTTCTACGGCGAAGAAACCTTAGGTGGCAAAAAATATTTTACCGCTGTTTACGCAGACGTAGCAGTCGCAACACCATGTGTTGGTTGTCACAACAATCACAAAGACACACCTAAAAAGGATTTCAAAATGGGTGATGTCATGGGCGGTGTTGTTATCCGTATCCCGCTTCAATAATTAAAGATCAAAAATCTCGCCTCTCTCATTGTCCAGTACAAAGAGAGAGGCCTCAAAATTTAATAAAGGAACAATACAATGACACCAGAACAAGTTGAGCTGGTTCAATCTTCATTTAAAAAAGTTGAACCGATCGCTTCAACAGCAGGCGATTTATTTTACGGCAGACTTTTCGAAATCGCCCCTGAAGTCCGCCCAATGTTTGCAGATAATATCACAGACCAGCGCGATAAACTTATGTCTATGCTAGGAACCGCGGTAAATAATCTTCACCAAATCGAACAAATCATCGAGCCAGTAAAAACACTTGGAGCGAAACATGTTGATTACGGTGTAAAAGATGAGCACTACGACAAAGTGGGTGAAGCCTTAATCTGGACTTTGCAAGAAGGATTAAAAGACGACTTCACACCAGAAGTAAAAGACGCCTGGGTCACTACCTACGGCACATTGGCAACCGTCATGAAAGACGCGGCCGCAGAAGCGTCTAAATCTAAAAAAGGATTTTTTGGAAAATTATTCGGAACTTAAGTCCTTTATAAATTAGCATCCCCCAATGCTAACTGTGCGTGCGTAAAAAACTACAGACCTCATAAATTATGAGGTCTTTTTTTATAGAGAGGCTCTACTGAAAAGATAAAGAACAATTCCTCGCGATAATTTGATTGTAGCCAAACCAGAACATCAATTAGCATAAAAGGAAAATCAAAATAAATTTCTGATGCGTGAGGGTGCTATGAAGTTATTCATTCAAATATCTATTACTTGTTTATATATTCTTTTTAGTCATTCATACGCAGCAGCTGAAAAAACAGAAACAAAAAAACAAACTGCCAACAATCTACTCGGCTCTCAATCCCCCTACCTTCTGCAACATCTCTACAACACAGTTGACTGGTACCCTTGGGGTCAAGAAGCTTTAGAAAAAGCAAAAGAAAAGAACAAGCCTATCTTTCTCTCTGTTGGCTATTCAACATGCCACTGGTGTCATGTCATGGCCCGCGAAAGTTTTGAAAATGAAGAAATCGGTAAATATCTAAACGAACATTTCATCTCCATCAAAGTAGACAGAGAGCAACGCCCTGACCTCGATAGCCAGTTTATGCTCGTAACCGAAGCTAT
>CAXIDO010000493.1:0-1998 GCA_964022745.1 uncultured Methyloligella sp.
ATTACCATCCTTGACAGGGCCCGCATGGAGTAAAAACACCATAAGCGCAAATGGCATTCGAATAGATAGTGTAAGCGACGGCCATCTGCAATTGCCAACATCATTTCTGTTTGGCTCTTTACCTAAAGAGACCTACGAGCCAATCCTTAAATCCTATAATCTACCCACTGATACGCAAAAAAGAGATTGCAACCTAACCCTTTTAAGAGATGGCAAAAGAACCATTCTTTTTGATGTCGGCTCCGGTCCCAACTTTATGCCAACAGCGGGTAAAATTGCTGATGCATTTGAGCACTTAGGGGTTCCAATGGAAGAGGTAACCGATGTTGTCTTCACTCATGCCCACCCGGATCACTTATGGGGCGTATTAGATGAGTTTGACGAACCATTATTTCCAAACGCAAAATATATGATTTCAGAAAAAGAATGGGCTTATTGGACTGACCCGAACACTTTAACAAACATTCCTGAAAGCCGTAAAAGCTTTGCAGCAGGTGCCAAACGTTTACTAGGAACCATAGAAAAAGAAATGAGTTTTTTTAAATATGGCGCAGAAATTCTGCCAAACATAGCAAGTTTAGATACAAGCGGACACACGCCAGGGCATGCATCTTTTGAAGTTAAAATGGGGTCTGAAAACGTAGTGATTGTAGGTGACGCCATCGGTAATCATCACATTTCTTTCGAACAACCAGGCATTAGTGCAGGAAGCGATGAAGATAAAGACCAGGGGGTAAAATCAAGAAAAAGCCTCTTGGATAAGCTATCACATGAAAAAACAAAACTAATAGGTTTCCATCTACCAAGTCCAGGAATTGGCTACGCAGAGAAAAAAGGCAATGCTTACAGGTTTGTAGCTGATAAGTGATCAAATAAAGTCTCACAAATGGCTAAAAGCCAGCAACATAATTGAGCCTACAATTCGTTTCTGATCGCTCTATAATAGTCATGATTCTTTTTTAGTTTGAGAAGAACTCAATCTGGATATAAAAGGTCAATCTATTTTTTAATTTACATGATTGATGATGAGCTCATGACAAAGACGGAACATCACAAATTTTCGATCGCTCCTATGATGGAGTGGACGGATCGGCATTGCCGTTTTTTTCATCGGACAATCTCCGAGCGCGCGCTTCTCTACACCGAAATGGTAACAGCCGACGCCATTATTCATGGAGACACAGAGCGGTTGTTAGGCTTTAATGAAGGTGAACACCCAGTCGCATTGCAACTTGGTGGCTCTGATCCTGAAAAATTACAACAAGCCACCCAAATCGCCAATGAGTTTGGTTATGATGAAATCAACCTAAATGTAGGTTGTCCATCAGACCGGGTACAAAATGGTAGCTTCGGTGCCTGCCTCATGCGCGAGCCAGAGTTGGTGAGAGAGTGCATGACGGCGATAGGTGAGGTGTGTGAAAAAACACCAACTGTAAAATGCCGCATTGGCGTTGATGAAATGGATGATGATGAGGGCCTGCAAAATTTCGTCGAAGTTGTAAAAGCTTCAGGCGTAAATACATTTATCGTTCATGCAAGAAAAGCCTGGCTCCAAGGCCTAAGCCCCAAACAAAACAGGGAAGTCCCTCCGCTAAATTATGAACGGGTTTATAAATTAAAGGCCGAACATCCTGATCTAACCATCATCATCAATGGCGGTATTGAAACTCTTGAACAGGCAAGCGAACATTTAGCACATACAGATGGCGTGATGATGGGACGAGCCGCTTATCACACGCCTTATATTTTAGAGCGTGTCGATAAACGCATGTTCTTCGAGTATCCCGATAAAAAATCTCGCTTTGATATCGCTGAAGCCATGATCCCCTATATTGAAAGAGAGTTAGAGAAGGGCACAAGACTTCACCAGATCACACGCCACATGTTAGGTCTTTTCCATGGTGAGCCAAAAGCCAGAAAGTACCGCCGCCTTCTCTCAACAGAAGCCAAAAAAAAAGGCGCCGGCCTGGAAGGCTACAACGCAGCCCTCCAGTGGAT
>CAXIDO010000494.1:0-1997 GCA_964022745.1 uncultured Methyloligella sp.
ATTAATCGAAATCTGCTTGGAAACACCTTCATCATCTACAGTTGGTTTAAGATTTCACTTGGAACAAAAAAAACGTGAAAAGAGAAGCCAAAAACTATTGATTTGGTTGAGTTTTTGGGCAGCGTGCGCAGCCACAGGTGCTCTAATGTTAACAATCGCCCTGATTATCAGTAAAGCCGTTAGCTAATTAAAAGTTTTGTGAAAAAACAGAGTCTTACTAGGTTTTGTTGAGAAATAAGACATTTTACCACAATCTAACCAGATTAGATATTTACCATGATTTTATGAAATACAGCTCATATTTGTTTTAAGTAACAAATTGAGAGTAGCTCTTTTGCGGTAAATCACACCACTATTTTGAAAATCCAGAGCTATACAATTCCAGTCTTGAAAATGATAAGACGATAAAGGGAAAAAAATGAGACTGACAAACGAAAAAAGCCAGCCCATTCCTGAAGATCAATCACAAACTATAGATAAAGAACACCACAGTAATAACTCAAGAAATCTCCCTTTATCAGAGCGTTTAAAACAAGTGTCGCAAAAAGCATCTCCCGAACAAATTCATGAAAATGAAGGTAAAAGAGAGCAAAACAAAAAAGCGGAACTCGTTAAAAATGAGCAGCTAGTTCCAGTCTCAAAAGCAAAAAACCAAAAAATTATCATCAAGAAGACCGTGAAAAAATATGGGCTATCACATGCAATTTTTCGCCCCATAACCGTCGCAGTCCTATTGCTAGTGGGTACATTTCTGACGCTGTCAATGGGGATGAATTTCTATCATTGCTACAAGAGAGATCTGGAATATTCCAAATCACGACATATAGACCGAACAAACTTTGAAATATTCCAGACCTCTTCAATTGCTAAAGATAAAGTCGAATTGGTCATCCGTAATTTTAATGGCGAACTGGAAAAAAGAACAGCCAGCCATAGCCAATTGGCAGCTTATATCAAGCAACATGCAAGTGAGTTAGATAAAGCTCAAAAAGCCCAGGATGAAATTATCTCACTTAAATTGACCTCTCTTTTTGATAAGGCTTTTACAGACAAAGAAGAGGCCATTGCTAAATATGCGGATTGGTTTTTTGAATGGAAACGTCCTTACATCATTTTAAAAGAGGCCATTTCATCCACCACCAGCCGCCTAGTCAAACTTGGAGAATATGAAAGCCTGCGAACAGCAGTTGAGCGCGACATGAGCGATTATTTCATGAGCCACTATAAGGAACAGGTCCTCAAACCCGAGACAAGAGATGCCGTCATAATTGAGGGGATCGAGCAAATCGCACGAGATGCACACAAATCCTATTTAGCGATCATGGCCATTCAGGACGCAAAAATGAAAGCCTTTATAAAGCAAAACACCACATTCCTGGAAACAATACCAAAGAATGCCCAATTCACTCAGACCAATCTTGATTGGGACGCACAGCGCTGGAAAAATCCAACTTTCCTCATGGAAGACCGTGCGTTTGACGGCATAGTTGGCCTGGGCAGTGCAGCAGTTGGCGGAACAATCGGTGCTCTCACAATTGGCCCAGCTGTTAATCGAGGCCTGAGTGGAATTTTCATGCCCCTGTCGCGGCGTTTCGCAACATCGATGGGTGCACGTATAACACTGGCTGAAGGCGGCGCAGTAGCGGGCACCATGGTTGAACCTGTAGGTGGAACAATTGTCGGCGCAGCAATCGGTGTGGTGCTGGGCTTTGCGGCGGATTATGTCGTGAACAAAATAAATGAGAAATTCTCGAGAGATGATTTTATATCAGCCAATGAAAAAGCAGTGCAATCAACCATCGACTTGTGGAAACAGAAGTTAGAGGCAAATTTGTTGTCAAACACCGGCCAATGGTATGATGAAGCGAAAGCCGGATTAATTTTGGTGCGAGAGCCTTTAAAGACCCCGGTTAAATCCAACGAAAAAACCAAAGAAGTCCAAGTTCTCTTTTAAATCTGCTGCGCATAGAATAGCCGTGAGAGAGAAAAGGCTATTA
>CAXIDO010000495.1:0-1965 GCA_964022745.1 uncultured Methyloligella sp.
CTTCAAATTTCAAAGCTACTCGGTAATCATCAATCAGCGGCTAAAATCTACATTGATCTAAGTGATGAACAGCGTGCCAATATCAATAATAAGTTCATTGGCAATGCTTTGCTTAAACGCATGTTTGACAGCAGAATTTCCGAATTAATAGAAGATGAACGTTTCAGTATTCAGGACGATTTTGGTAATGAAGCAGGGCAAGCAAAAAGCCGTTTATCTTGTGGTAAATGTGAAGAAACTCGACCTTTAGGCTGTTACGGGTGTGACAATTTCCAAGCCTTAGAAGATGGTGACCATCGTAGTATTTTAGAGCAATCTGAGCAAAAGTATGAGGCTCGTATTAAGTTAGGAGAGCCACCTTTTATACTCAGTAAACTTAGTACTCAGATAAAATGGGTACAAGCAACAATAGCCATTTGTGATGAACGATTAAAGCAGCGGAGAACCTTGAATGATTAATCGTTATGAACAAGCTGCTGACAACCTCATTGCACAGAAGCAAGCAAGATCACTGCACAACATTACAAGCCGTGATGGGCAACCTGCATCATGGGATGACCATTACTGGGTATTTTTTGATAAGGATGGCAGGAAGCAATCAGTCTCCTTCCACAACATAGTTATTCTGCCTACAATTGTTCGAAGTAATCTTCCCGAACATGCGAAATTTAATGATAAAACTCGACATATCTTGATGTGTTTTTCCTTAGATAAGAAAGTTCATCATGGGGTAAATGAAAGACTAGACCATGATGTTAGGGCAGCGCGTCATTTTGTAGCAAGAGCCAACGTTTTTTCGTTGACTCAAAGAAAGCTCAATCAAATCTACAAAGAAAACAACGACACTTGGTTACGTTTTTTAAGTGTTTTTATTAAATGGTGTCAGCAGCATGATATTATCCCTCAACGTCTTAAAGTGCCTTCAATTTCAAACGCTAAAACCACAGAGACGCTATTAGAAAATCGTGAAAAAAGAATGCCTGATGAACGTGCTCTGTGGGCAATAGGGGCAATTCGCCGCGAAATAATACCAGAAGAAATTGATACAAACCCAGCCATCTATAACTGTAGTTTACGTGATGAATTCACCGTTTCGTGTGCCACAATTGCATTAGGTTCTCCACAACGGGCGGCGGCTGAACAATTTACGCTTACGAAACAAAACTTGAAATCAAAAACAGTCTCATTTAAAGAAGAAGAAAAGGAAATCCATTGGCTCGATTGGACTGGTTCAAAGGGCTACAAAGACAACCGAAAACACTTTTTTGACGTAATGGCAGAGCCTATTTCGCAAGTATTGAATTACTGGTGCTCTGCTGGAGAATCAGCCCGAATTTTGTGTCGATTCTATGAAAACCCTAACCAACCTTTAAGTGATCTTATTGGAGAGTACCAGCCTAAAAACCATAGAGATTTTGACTTAACCAAGCCCGTTAATATGTTTGTATTAGGCTTCATACTTGGTTTTTACGATGGGGGTGAGCAAGAGGTTAGCGTAAACCTTTCATTTGAACATAAACAAGGTCGTCATTGTATAAAAAAGCTAATACGTGAATTGGAGTTGTCAGATAAACTCTTAATGTCTAAGCGTAGTCCGTTACTGTTGGGGCAGTTATACCCCGACCGCTATAAAATAAAGAATAAGATAACAGCAAGATTTGGAGGGGTACTTACGGTTGGCGAATTTCAAAAACGCTGGATAGAATACATCAAATTAAAAGTGCCAACTTTTCCTTATCGTATAGTTGGCGAAAATAAAGTGAAGCTCAGTAACTTACTATTTAATCTCACCGGGAAGCAGCTTAGCCAAGACACCACTTCCAATACAAACTATCCATTTGGTAAAAGCTTTTTCGCCATTGAATCTAGTGCGTTACGTGATTTGTTAATCAACAGTTTAAAACCAAGAGGAAGTGAGCAAGCGTCCATATTCACAAGACACGGTTTTTCCTCTGACATTCGAAT
>CAXIDO010000496.1:0-1946 GCA_964022745.1 uncultured Methyloligella sp.
CTGCTAACCTGTAATAGTTTTGGCTCGCATTGACTTGTTCATTAGTCGCTTTTGCTGGTGCTGCATTATAAAGGTGTGTGAGGCTGATATAGCGTGTTGTTTTGCGATCAAACTCAGACACGTTTACCAGATCACTGAGAATAGCTTTTTGCATAGCTTCTTCTTCCAGGAATGGACGGTCATCTAGTTCAACAGCTTCTTTCTTAGCGTCACCTTCTTCTTCCTCACCGTCAGAGCCAACTTTAATAATTTTGGCTTTTTTCTCTTGAGGTTTTAGGTCTTTAATCCATTGAGCCAGGCTTGCCACTTCTTCTTTTGTTGGGCGCTCGCCATGTTTTGGCATTGTGCCATCAACAATTGAGAGGAAGACATCTGACTTTTCCGGTTTGCCAGGTGTGACCAAAGTTGGGTCACTTGCCAGCGTGTTTAGGTTGCTCCAGATGAAGTCTTTCTTAGCTGCTTCTTTACCATCTGAACCGTGACACGAGCTGCAATATTTTGAGAAGAATTCTTCATTTGTATTGGTGAGGACATTATCTGTCGAAGCAACAACAGGCTCTTCTGTATAAGCTACGGGCTGAATGTTTAATTCAGTTTTTTCCGCTTTTGTGTTGGCCAGATAGCTATAAATAGCTGTGATGTCTTCTTTGCTGAGCTTGCCCATGTTTTTGACAACTTTGAGCATGCCTTTGTCAGTCATAGGTTTGCCGCGCAAAGTTTTGCCTTGGGTCATAGACGTTAGGAATGTGTCCAGGCCTTTGCGCTTCAATTTAGAGGCCGTGATACCAGGGACAGAAACGCCATTGAGCACAGAGCCCTCAAAGCTACGTGATTGATCAAGTGTTTGGAAAAGAGATGATCTTGGTGTGTGGCATTCAGCACAGTGGGCCACGTGCTCAACCAAATATTTACCGCGATTATATTGGGCGTCTTTCCCAGCTTGTGGGATAAATTGAGAGGGAAGTGCGGCCGCTATTTTCCAGAGGCCAATGCTGTTTCGCAGACTATATGGAAAGGCCAGGTTGTGGGAGATTGAAGCGGTTGCGACAGCTGGCAGAGTTTTAATATAAGAGAAAATATCAAATATATCTTTGCGGCTCATGCCTGCATATGAGGCATAAGGGAATGAAGGGTAATAATGATCTCCTTTAGGAGAGACACCTTCTTTTAAAGCTGCGTAAAAGTCTGCTTTTGTCCATTTGCCGATGCCGTGTGTTAAATCAGGTGAGATGTTCGGTGTGACGAATGTTCCGAATTCTGTTTTGATCTGGTAACCACCGGATAGTTTTTTAGGATCACCGTCTTTACCATGGCATGAGCCACATCCTGCTACAGTGAACATGTATTCACCATTTTTCAGGTCTGATTTTTCTTGTGCCTGTATAGGTTGCGAGATGCTAAATGATGCAAGAGTTAGCGTTAGTAGAGCAAACATCGTGCTTTTTGAGCGCTTTTTCTCTTTTTGTGCTTCATTATATATAGGTGGTGATTTCAACGATAGGTTCGTTTTAATTGCAACCTTTAACAAAGACTGTTTCATTTTAAGTCCCTCACTCTTTTTTATTTCTTTGGCCAAGAAAACATTATCAGCAGCATACTTGCGGGTAATTTTGTTAATTAAGCTTTTAAAATTTATAGCAAAGCGACAAAATACCCATTGAATTTATGGTATTATAGTAACCTTTGGTTCTTATGGTTAGCAAGTTACAAAGAATTAATTTTTCTCAATGTTGTTAATGAGCTAGTTGTTTAGGCAGTTTTTTGAACTTAGATTAATTTATGACAAATTTTTAATCTTTAACTTTTTGCGCCGTTTATAAAACGGTTGTATAATCAATTAGATTTTAAGCAGACATAGCCGTCTGCTGTTTTTTGAGACTATTTCTAACTATCTTGTTTAATGACTTTATGATTTTAGAATGTTTCGTATTTTTTTTCAGTTTTGG
>CAXIDO010000497.1:0-1943 GCA_964022745.1 uncultured Methyloligella sp.
TCGCCTATGGGAAATGTTGAATTTTTACCTGTAAAAATTCTGTCTGAAGAAGATAGTGGCATTTGGGTTGAAGCCTTACCTGCAAGCAAAAAAATAATTACAGTCGGCCAAGATTTTGTGAAAGCCGGACAGAAAGTTGATGCCGTCCAAGACACCAAATTTAAGCAGAGCAATCCTGACCTTAAGGGTACTCCGGGATCCTGAATAGAACACTCATCACATAATTAAATGATCAGATGAGTAAATGAGCAAATGGCGAACTGACCAATGAACACAATTCTTGAGACAATTCTGAACCGCCCGAAAACTGTTTTAACCCTTATGGTGGTTATGATTTTAGCGGGGATTTCGACCTATATCTCAATTCCGAAAGAAGCGGATCCGGATATTGATGTGCCTGTTTTCTCAGCAACGATTATATTGCAAGGTATCTCACCAGAAGATTCCGAGCGCCTTCTTGTCAAGCCGATGGAAACAGAGTTACGCTCTCTAGAAGGCTTGAAAGAGCTCACAGCTATTGCGGGCCAAGGCTACGCTACCCTGATTGGTGAATTTCAAATCGATATGGACTTAGCGAAAGCTGGTGTTAATTTTCGTGAGAAAGTCGATAAGGCGAAAGCTGAACTGCCAACTGATGCTGAAGAACCGATTGTTGACGAATTTAACTTTAGTTTGTTTCCGACCATTATCGTCACCCTTTCTGGCGATGTGCCCGAGCGCACGCTTTTCAACATGGCCAAGAAATTACAAAATGAGCTTGAGGCCATACCAACAGTTCTCGAAGCTAAATTATCCGGTCATAGAGAAGAACTCCTGGAAGTGCTCATTGACCCGACCCGGTTAGAGGCATATGAGATTGACCCGAAAGGTTTAGGGCAGCGACTTACAAGCAACAACCAACTGATCACTGCTGGACAATTAGACCGTGGTGCTGGTCGTTTTAATGTGAAAGTGCCTGGACTTATTCGCACAAAAGAAGACGTGTTTAACATCCCCTTGAAAACCGGCAAAGACGGGGATGTGACGCTAAATGACGTGGCCCTCATACGCCGCACCTTTAAGGATGCGACCAGTTTTAGCCGCTATAATGGCAAGCCAGCCCTTGCTCTTTCTGTTGTAAAACGCAAGGGCACGAACATCATTCAAAACAACATTAAGGTTCGAGAAGTTGTGGCCAAGTTTACTAAAGACTGGCCATCGACTGTCAAAATTGATTTTGCGCTTGATCAATCAAAGTTCATTTTCGAAGTTATTGGCTCTCTTCAAGCTTCGATTATTTCAGCTATCTTACTTGTGATGATTGTGGTTGTGGCCACGCTTGGCCTTCGCTCTGGCTTGCTGGTTGGGCTCTCAATTCCAGCTAGTTTTATGACAGGCTTTCTGCTCATCGGTGTTATGGGATTAACGGTGAATATGATGCTGATGTTTGGCATGGTGCTCACAGTTGGTATTCTGGTTGATGGTGCAATTGTTGTTGTTGAATATGCTGACAGGAAAATGGCTGAGGGGCTTGCTCGTAAAGAAGCCTATATTCTTGCGGCTAAACGTATGTTCTGGCCGGTGACGTCTTCGACGGCAACGACACTCGCTGCTTTCTTACCCCTTTTATTTTGGCCAGGGGTTTCTGGTAAATTTATGAGCTACTTACCGCTCACTGTTATCTTTGTGCTCACAGCCTCTCTTTTGACAGCGATGATCTTTTTGCCCGCGCTTGGGTCTTTGTTTGGCAAAAATGTTTCTGATCCGTCTCAGACTGAATTGGCAAAAAAGCTCTCTGGTGGACAGCAGATGGACTACAAAGAAGTTCCAGGATTTTCAGGGCTTTATGTTCGTCTTGCACAGCGTCTTATTCATCACCCTTTTAAAGTGCTCTTTGTCTCCTTTGCCCTAATGTATGGTGTGTTTGCGGTTTTTGGCAAAGTTAATAATGGGGTTGAGTTTTT
>CAXIDO010000498.1:0-1940 GCA_964022745.1 uncultured Methyloligella sp.
TTCTTTCTGAATATTGTCCTAACACCAACCCTATGATACGCTTTAATCCCTCAATAAAACCGTAAACAATCTGCCCTTCACAACATAGGGAAATCACCTAACATCATGTTTTTAAAGTTTTTTTACGAACTAAAAACCGCAAACCTTCCCGTAACAATTAGAGAATATCTCACACTGATGGAAGGGTTAAAAAATGATATACCTAAGAAGAAGATCGAAGACTTCTATTATTTTTCTCGCATGTGCCTGATAAAAGATGAGCGCCATTTAGATAAATTTGACCAGGTTTTTAGCCACAGTTTTAAGGGGCTAGAGCTGATGGAAGATCTCTCAACAGCAGAAATCCCAGAAGAATGGCTTCAAAAACTAACCGAACTTTACCTAAGCGAAGAAGAACGCAAAGAACTTGAGAGCTTAGGCGGTTGGGAAAAAATCATGGAAGAACTTCAAAAACGCCTACAAGAACAAAAAGAGCGCCACCAAGGCGGGAACAAATGGATCGGCACGGGAGGTACTTCTCCTTTTGGCGCTTATGGCTATAACCCAGAAGGCATTCGGATTGGCCAAAAAGGCAATCGAAACTTTAAAGCCATCAAAGTTTGGGACAAACGAGAGTTTAAAGACTTAGATCCAGATAAAGAGCTCGGCACAAGAAACATGAAAGTGGCACTCCGCCGCCTTCGCCAACATGTTCGAAATGGTGCTGCCACAGAATTTGATATTGACCAAACCATTAAAGCCACTGCAAAAAAAGGCTATCTCGACATTCGTCACCGCCCAGAAAGACGCAACGCTGTAAAGCTCCTTGTGTTTTTTGATGTGGGCGGGTCAATGGACTGGCATATTAAATTAGTAGAACAATTGTTCGCAGCTGCTCATCAAGAATTCAAGCATCTAGATTATTATTATTTTCACAATTGTCTTTATGATTTTGTTTGGCAAAACAATGCCCGCCGCTGGCAAGAACGCGTCCCAGTCTATGATCTCCTGCATAAATACAACAAAGACTATAAAGTCATTTTTGTAGGTGACGCCTCAATGAGCCCCTATGAACTAACCATCCCTGGCGGTTCAGTTGAATATATGAATGACGAACCGGGAGAAGTCTGGCTAAAACGCGTTGTGAATAGCTTTGACCATATAGCCTGGTTAAATCCAATCCCTGAAGAACATTGGAACTGGACCCCCTCTATAAAGATGATCAAACATAACTTTGAAAATCAAATGTACCCGCTTACAGTTGGTGGTGTGTCAAAAGCTATGGGCGAGTTAATGCGCTAAACGCATTAACCGCATTTTACAAAAAAATAACTAAAAATCGAAAACCTTCCCCCTTGAAATCAATTTTCACTTCCACTAACCACCGAATGGCCTCATTAAAAAAGAACAAAAAAACTCCCCAAAATCGATAAAATTCCCTCAGAACTGAGCAAAAACGAAAAAAGTGAGGCTAAAATATCAAACCTTGATACTAATCAATGTTAATAACCAATTGAATGCGAATGGAAAACTTGCAAAAAAGGCCTCATTATGGCACTGATCAGAATAAGGGGATTTCTACGGGATTTTGCAGAAATTTTACAAATTTTATACTGACCGCTTTTTTGAGGCATAATAATCAGGATAATTTTGTCAAAACATATAAGGCAATTCAAGAGCTTCCTACTAGATAATCAAGATTTTAATAGAACCAAAACTAAAGAAAGAACGGAGTAAAGTGTCATGACGAAGGAGCACTTTTCAATGAAAAAAGTAGGTTTGCTTGGCGCACTACTATTCTCTTTAAGCCTAACAAGCGCTGCACCAGCGAATGCTCAGCCTGACCTGATCATCAATGAAAAAGACAGCCGCATTTATGCTGGTTCTTGCCTCACAAGCGAACCACTTGCTTCTGGCCGCATCGCGATCAAAAATATCGGGACCGAAGCCGCTTCCTTCGG
>CAXIDO010000499.1:0-1938 GCA_964022745.1 uncultured Methyloligella sp.
CTTTTGCCGTTAACCTGAACTGATCAATGTCTTTAACTAATGTTGGGGCTTTTATTTCTTCTTTGGCTTCTCTGCCACCAGAGATCACTTTTAGCCCGACAGTAGGTTGTGTTTTAGAATTAGGCGCATCTCCTTGTTCTGCAATCCAGCATAATAAATCTTTCACATGAACCATGCCGGTTGGATCATCTAAAGTTTCGCGGTAAACGGGAATGCGGGAATGACCAATGGTTTCAAAGTGCGTTAAGAGCTCTTTTAAGCTGGCAGTTTCTTCAATGGCCTCAATATCAGCTCTTGGTACCATTACATCTTCAACACGCAAGCTGCCAAATCGCAAAATATTGGCGATCATTACCCGCTCTTGATTGCTGAAACTATCACTTTCGCCTGACTCTGAATCAACCGCTTGTTCTAGCTGATTTCTCAGGTCATCTGACATACTGTCAGAGAACAAAGTTCGTAAAGTCTTTTTAATGAAGTGTTTAACTTTACCCGTCCCAGAGGGTTCAGTCTCTAGATCAGCTGTTTTATTATTCTCTGGACTTGGTACGGTTTCGTTGGTCATTTGCTTGTAAAATATCTATTTCTTTTAATATGTCTTCAGGCTGGCTCTTTTAGCGCTTCCGCCCAAGCATCTGCACTTCTTTGACACGGCTTCAGTTGCCCACTAGCAACCGCCGCAATATTCAAACAACAGGCTCACCTTCATAAGGATTTTCTAATCCTAGCTGTTTCATTAGCTTAATTTCAAGTGTTTCCATAATCTCAGCATCTTCACTTGTTTCATGATCATAGCCTAAAAGATGTAACACTCCATGAATAACTAAGTGAGAAAGGTGTGATTTTATCGGTTTTTTCTCATTTTTGGCTTCTTTTGTTACATATTCAAAGGCCAAAACCACATCACCTATATGAACTGGCTCCAACTCTTCACCTGGTAACAAGTTTTCGGTTGATGGAAAGGAGAGAACATTTGTTGCTTTATCTTTGCCCCGGTAACTTTTGTTTAAATCTCTGATGGATGCATCATTGCTCATGACTAGGACAGCAAGACGGTGTGGTGATTTCATGGCCAAGGGCGCCGACTTAATCGCTCCTTGACAAAGGGCTAAAAGGGAAGCTTCTTTTAAAAATGAAAAATCAGAGCTTAAATCCCCCCAATTTTGATCTTCAATGATAAGTTCAATTTCCAGATCTCGCCCTTCTTTATGATCTCTCCATTCAATTAAAAGAGCTTCCTTAGCTGGGATTTCATCTTGTTCCACGAGCTTTAACCTTATTCTGCCTCATCATAAGCCGCGACAATTTTTGCAACAAGATCCCGGCGCACGACATCTTCACCCTTGAAGGTGATCTGCTTTATTTCATCAACTTTGCGCAACAAATAAGACGCGTCCATTAAACCAGACTTCTCACCCCTTGGAAGATCGACCTGACTTGGATCGCCTGTGATGACCATCTTTGACCCTTCACCGAGACGAGTGAGAAACATTTTCATTTGCATGGTTGTACAATTTTGCGCTTCGTCCAAAATGACAAAACTATTCGCTAAAGTACGGCCACGCATAAATGCTAAAGGTGCAATTTCAATGACGTTATTTTCAATTTCTTTTTCAACGCGCTCTGCTGGCAGGCAATCATAAAGCGCATCATAGAGGGGCCGCAAATAAGGATCGACTTTTTCGCGCATATCGCCTGGCAGGAACCCTAAGCGTTCACCAGCTTCAACTGCTGGTCTTGAGAGAATAATTCTTTCAACTTTGCCTTGCTCTAATGCAGCGGCAGCGGCGGCTACGGCGATATAAGTTTTGCCTGTGCCGGCTGGGCCGAAAGCAAAGACAAGATCGCTTTGTTCCATACCGCGGATATATTCACTTTGGCGCGGCGTTCTTGCCGTGATGTGTTTCTTGCGTGTGCGGATATGGGCTTGACCGTTCT
>CAXIDO010000500.1:0-1926 GCA_964022745.1 uncultured Methyloligella sp.
GCTAAGAAGGCGGGTCTGAATTTCGGGGATGTGATTGAACAAGTGCAACTTGAAAATCCTGATCGGTTATCACCCAAGTGGCTGTATTTGCCGGCTTTTGCTTTGTTGCTGTTGTTATTGTTTTGGCAAATGAGGCTGGGGCAGACTGCTATTAATCAGGTTGCGCAGTCTGAACAATAAGCAATAAAAAAGCGGAAAAACAAAACTAGTTTTTCCGCTTTTTTGATCTGAATAAATTAAAATTTCTTAAAAATTAAGCAGCTAGATCTTTAACATCCTGGACAGAGCCATCTTCGTTTAGGCGATAGATGATTGGTTGGCCTGTTGCGATTTCACGTTGCATGATCTCTTCAGGAGAGAGGCCCTCAAGCTCCATAACCATTGCGCGCAGGCTATTGCCATGAGCGGCTACGATTAAGTTTTTACCTGATTTATAACTAGGCCAGATAATTTCTTTGTAATACGGCAAGACGCGTTCTGCTGTGTCTTTTAAGCTTTCGCCACCAGGAGGTGGGACATCATAAGACCGGCGCCAAATGTGAACTTGAGCTTCGCCCCATTTTTCGCGGGCGTCGTCTTTATTGAGGCCAGCTAAATCGCCATAGTCACGTTCGTTTAGTTTTTGGTCTCTGATGGTCTCCAAGTCTTCCTGGCCAAGTTCTTTTAGCATGAGGCTCAGTGTGCGCTGGGCTCTGCTTAGCTCGCTTGTGTAGGCAAGGTCAAAATTGTAGCCAGCTGCTTTCAGGCGCTGTCCAGCGCTAATGGCTTCTGCAACACCTTGCTCTGTTAGGTCGGGGTTTTTCCAGCCGGTGAACAAGTTTTGTTTGTTCCATTCTGATTGACCGTGCCGAACAAGCACGAGTAGGTTTTCCATCTCTTTTAGTTCCTTTAGTCTTTCATCACGTATTTGATTGTTTGCTCTAATTTTTGAGAGCTATGTTTTTTATTAGTTATTCATTTATGTTGAGAACATCAGCCATTGAGTAAAGGCCGGGTTTTTTATCTCTTCCCCAAAGGGCAGCTTTAATAGCGCCCTTTGAAAAGATATTACGATCGTCTGCTTTATGGGTAAGTTCTAGGCGCTCGCCGTCAGCTGCAAAGATCACTGTGTGATCTCCTCTCACACTACCACCACGCAGTGAGGCAAAGCCGATATCACCGCTATCACGAGCTCCGGTGATGCCATCTCTTACACGCACTGATTTGTCATTTAAATTTATTTCACGCCCTTCAGAAGCGGCGTTACCAAGCATCAGGCTGGTGCCTGATGGGGCATCAACTTTATGGCGGTGATGCATTTCTATGATTTCTATATCGTAAGCTTCATCTAGGGTGCTTGCGACCTTTTTAACTAATGCAGCTAGAAGGTTAACGCCAAGGCTCATATTACCAGCTTTGATGATTGTTGCATGGCGGCTGGCAGCTTCGAGTTTTTCTTCTTCTTCAGGAGAGAAACCTGTTGTGCCGATAACATGTACGATGCGGGCTTGTGCTGCGTATTCAGCAAATTTAATGGTGGCAGCTGGATTGGTAAAATCCAGGATGCCATCCACTTTGGTGAAAAGATCTAAAGGGTTATCTGTGATTGTGATGCCAAGTGGTTCCAGGTTGTTGATTGGCCCAATATCCTCACCAACAAGGTTCGAGCCTTCATATTCTGTTGCACCTGCGATTTCTGTATTTTCGTTTTCGATGGCAGCAATTGTTAGTTCTTTGCCCATTCTGCCGCCGGCACCCATTACAGCTAATCGCATTTTGGTCATTTCAAACCCTTTATTCTTTAATTTATCGTCGAGACACTTACTTTACAGCGTCTAATGCTTTTTGGATGTATTCTTTAGCAACTTCTGAGCCTTCAAAGCCCACAATTTCCACCCATTTTTCAGATTCAAGATCTTTGTATCTTTCAAAAAAGTGAGATACCTG
>CAXIDO010000501.1:0-1923 GCA_964022745.1 uncultured Methyloligella sp.
ATTTCCAAAGACTTCGGCCCATTCAAGGAGTTCGTTGTTTTCTATGGCTTTATTAAACTGATCTTTGTTTACAAAAATATAGTCTTTTCCGTCAACCTCGCCTGGGCGAGCTTTCCTTGTTGTCATGGAAATTGACATATCGATGCTTTGGTCTTGCTCGATTAGTTTAGTAGCAATTGATGTTTTTCCAGCGCCTGAAGGTGATGAGAGTACATACATTAACCCTCTGCGTTCAACATCTTTTGAATTGGTGTATGTTTTATTCAATATTTTGTACCTGCTCTCGCAATTGATCTATAATGGTTTTTAATTCCAAACCAATATAAGTCAATTTTTTTACGCTTGCTTTCGAGCAGATAGTATTAGCTTCACGGTTAAATTCTTGACAAAGAAAGTCAAATCTTCGACCAACGGGATCATCTTTTTCTAATAATTCTTCAGCCTGAGCAACATGAGCTTTGATGCGATCTAGTTCTTCTGCGATATCTATACGCGTTGCTATGATCATAGCTTCTTGGTGCAGACGGTTTTCATCAAGTTCTTGTGTTTGCTGTTCAATCAGATTACTTATTGATTGTTTCAGGCGTTCTTTAATAGCTTCAGGTTTTCTTTCTTCTAATTTGTCAGCTTCTTCAGTTAGCTTTTTTATGGTCGATAAGCGATCTGTAATCGTTTGACCCAGTTTTACGCCTTCATCTTTTCTTGCCTTTACAAGGTCATCAAGAGCAGCATTAAAACTTTTCATAATGCGAGTGTGCATCTCTTTTGTTTTGGTATCTGATTCTTGGCGTTCAGTTTCTTTTAGAATGTTACGTGAGGTTAGTAACGTTCCCAGATCTGGCATTGGAAGGTCAGATATTTCCGAGGCTTGCTTAGCGGCTTTTAGAAGGTCATTAAAGGCAAGAACGTTGAGTTCTGTTGAGCTTTCAGACTGATGTTTTTTTATGTTAAAATTAACTGTGATATTGCCGCGTGAGAGCTTGTTTGAGATTTGTTTACGAAACTCGCTATCGAGGGCTTCCATGCCATTAGGCAGGCGCACTCTCATGTCTAAGCCGCGTCCATTGACTGAACGTAATTCAATTATCCATTGAGCTTCTTCATTAGAGCCGGTTGCTCTTGAAAAGCCTGTCATACTTTTAAGCGGCATTATTAATCTCTATCCCTCTTTATTATTATTAAAGAGTACCGCTGGAATAGAACTTACTCAACCCAAATTGGGTGGGTCAAAAGGTGGCAATTGGTAGACCTTTGGCTAGTTTTTTGCGATTTTTTTTACTTTTTTTCCGGCAGGGGAATATTCACCAGATTTGCGATTATGGCGTTCTCGGATGAATTCTCATTTGATTCGATCTTTTTTTCTGTTTTTTGAAGGCTTAAAGCGACGGCTTCTTCTTTATTTTCCTCTAAATTTTGGAAGATGTTTTCTCCGGAACTTGTATTAGAGTTTTCTTGTTCTGGCTTGTTTAGAGATGAGTTATCGTTTTGCTTATTAGATGATTTGTTATCAGCATCAAGTTTTTTTGCTTCTTCTTCCGCTTTTTTCTTCTTCTCAGCTTCTAATTTTCGCTTTTTTTCAATCTGCCGCCAGTTGCGCACATTGGATTGATGTTGTTTTAGTGTTTTAGCAAAAATGTGGCCGCCTGTTCCATCTGCTACGAAGTAGATGTCTTCCGTTGTTTTTGGATTTAATACAGCTTTGATTGCAGCCCGGCCAGGGTTTGCAATTGGTGTGGGTGGCAGGCCATCAATTTGATAGGTGTTGTAGGGTGTGTGTTTATCAATTTCAGAACGGCGAATTCCGCGCCCTAGTTTACCAACACCTCCGACAATGCCGTAGATAATTGTTGGGTCTGATTGAAGACGAATGCCTTGATTTAAACGGTTCATAAAGACACCAGCAATGTGAGGCCGCTCGCCTGC
>CAXIDO010000502.1:0-1922 GCA_964022745.1 uncultured Methyloligella sp.
TTAATATTTCATTATTGGGCATTGCCTATTTCCTCGTTTTTTAGTTTTTCCACTGCATCTGATTCAATTTGAATATCAGACTCTGCAATGGGTAATCTTGTTCGGAATATGGTTCCGCTTTCACTACTCTCGCATTCAATTGTACCACCATGATCTGCAATCATTTTAGCAACTAGAGCGAGGCCGAGACCTGATCCTTTTGCTTTGCTTGAGACAAATGGGTCAAACAAATGAGGAAGGATATCTTCTCTGACGCCTGGTCCATTATCTTTGACGACAATTTCTAAGGGGAGAATGACGCGTTCTTTAGTCCCGGGTAATGTTAATCTGAAACCGGGCCGGAAGGAGGTTTCTAGTGTGATAACCCCATCGTCTCTATCTTCTAAAGCTTCGGCAGCATTTTTTATTAAGTTTAAGTAGAGCTGTATGAGGAAGTCTCGCTCACCAGCAACTTTTGGTAAACTTGGGTCGTAATGCTGTTCGATTTGTACTTTGCTAGCAAAACCATTTTTTGCAATTTCGGTTACATGATGGAGAACGGAGTGGATATTAATTGGTACTGATTGAATTGGGCGTTCATCACCAAATATTTCCATACGGTCGACCAGTTTTCGAATGCGATCGGTTTCTTCGCAAATTAGACGCGCTAGCATTTGATCATCTTCAGTGACGGCCATTTCCAAAAGTTGGGCTGCTCCTCGGATGCCTGATAATGGATTTTTAATCTCATGCGCTAGGACAGCTGCTACGCCGTTGACAGTTTTAGCTGCCCCTCTATAGCTTATTTGTCTTTCAATCATTTGCGCCATTGAGCGAAGTTGAAATTGAATGAGAATGTGACTTGAACGTGCGGTGCTGTTATTGTTTGCTTTGTTGGTGTTGCTCTCTCCGATTGGCCCACAAAACACATCGACAATATAATTTTCTTTTAATTTTGGCGTGGCGATATTGATGCCATATTCATTATAACTGCAGGATTTATCTCGAACTTGATCTATGGCCGTCAGGATTGGACAGCCAAAGGGAAGAAGATCATCAATTTTGCTTTTCTTTAGTAGTTCTAGTCCTGAGTGATAGAACAACTCAGCGGCCGCATTTGCATAAGTAATGTCGTTTTCATCATTGATGACAATGATGGGGTGGGGAACTGCATTTAGTATTTGATTGTTATCCATCCCAGATCCTGTTTAAAAAGTCCTGTTTTAAAGTGCTCGCTAAAAATATTAGTTTGATGTTTCTTTCATTTTTTAAGTTTGTTCAGCACTCTCTTTCTTCAAAAAATGAATTGAGATGTTTAGTGACATCGGCGATGTTTTCTGTGGAGCATAGTTTTTGTCTCCAATGTTTGGCTTCAACTTCATTCTTTTCAAAATGATCGACATACCAAACCAAATGTTTGCGTGCGCTCTTGACGCCAAACTTTTTGCCGTAGTGACTGAGCATGTGGTCATAATGTTCGAGAACGCAATTTTTATACTCGTCAAGAGATGGCTTTAAAGGTTCCAGGCCATTAAGTTCTCTCGACATTTGCGCTGGGAGCCAAGGGGCACCATATGCCCCTCTTCCTATCATAACACCATCAGCTTTGGACGCTGCCATCGCAGCTTTTGCATCTTCGAGTGTGCAGATGTCTCCATTTACAAAGAGTGGCTTTGTAATGGCTTCTTTTACGGCTTTAATTTTGGACCAGTCTGCTTGCCCTTTATAGAATTGTTGTCTGGTTCGGCCATGTACAGTGAAGGCTTGTATGCCAGCGTCTTCGGCCCTTTTGGCAAGTTCTGGTGAATTGATGGAATTATCATCCCATCCAAGTCGCATTTTCAAGGTCACCGGTTTTGTTGTGGCATTGACGACCGCCTCAATTAACGTAAGTGCGTGATCAAGGTCACGCATTAGCGCTGAACCGGATAGTCCTTTTGTAA
>CAXIDO010000503.1:0-1919 GCA_964022745.1 uncultured Methyloligella sp.
TCGCCGTTCAAACATCAAGAATAGCACTTGGTATCGCAAGCATTGTTCTGCCAATACGTCATCCAGCTCACGTGGCTAAGGCCGCCGCAACAGCGGACGTATTATCTGATGGCAGGCTAATACTTGGTATTGCTTCAGGAGATAGGCCTGAAGAATACCCGGCATTAAATATACCGTTTGAAATGCGCGGTGAAGTATTTCGGGAAAGTTATGAATACATCCGCTTGATGAGCAAGGAAAAGCCATGCTTTGAGAATTCGTTTGGGCAGGTCTCAAACGGTATAGATATGTTGCCAAAGCCGAGCAGTGGGCAGCTCCCTTTATTAGTAACAGGATCCTCTCAACAATCTCCTGACTGGATAGCAGCCAATGGGGACGGTTGGATGACATATCCTCGCCCTGTTGTTCAACAAGCTCATATGATCAGTGAGTTTAGATCAAGGATTGAGAAATGTGGCACCTCAGACAAACCAGTGATGGAGCCTCTCTATATTGATCTGGCACCAGATCCTGACGAACCGCCCAGACCAATACATTTGGGATTGCATCTGGGGATCAATGCGCTGCGCGACTATTTAAAATCTAGAAAACAAATTGGTGTCAATCATGTTGCTCTCAATCTGCGGTTTAACAATAGCAATATAGAAAAAACACTTCAAAAACTGAGCAATGAACTTTTGGAAGAATTTAGTTATTAAGGAATCAAATATGTCAAAAACAATTTTAATCACTGGAGCAACGGATGGGATCGGCCTTGAAACAGTAAAAATGTTGGCAAGTCATGGCCATACCTTATTGATACATGGCCGCAGTGAACAAAAGTTGGGAGATGTTAAAAAGAAATTACAACAGATTGAAGGTGCTGTAACGATAGAAACATACCAAGCTGATCTATCAAAAATATCGGAAGTTGAAGCGTTAGCAAAAGCGATAACTGATAAACACGAGCGACTTGACGTGCTCATAAATAATGCCGGTGTCTACAAAATTCCAAATCCAATAAGAGAAGATGGCTATGATCTACGTTTTATCGTGAACACCATTGCACCCTATCTCTTGACGCAGCGTCTTTTGCCTCTTTTACATTCTGATGGTCGTATTATCAATTTATCATCAGCAGCTCAATCACCGGTTGATCTTTATGCTTTTGCCGGCAAGGCCCCTTTGGATGATCAGCCAGCTTATGCCCAAAGTAAACTTGCGATTACAATGTGGTCATTTCATCTTGCCCAGTCTCTCGAAGAAAATGGGCCGTCAGTCATTGCAGTAAATCCCGGATCACTCTTGGCCAGTAAAATGGTGAAAGACGCTTATGGCGTTGAGGGTGGTGATTTAAGCATTGGCGCTGATATTCTTCTACGCGCAGCCTTAAGTGATGAATTTGCAAATGCGTCTGGTCAGTACTTTGACAATGATCATGGTCAGTTTGCGCCCCCTCATTCTGATGCTCTTGATAATAAGAAAAACGAAAAGCTGGTTAGAGCTGTTGAAGAAGTTCTGTCTCAAATTTCATTTTAAGGAGTTATGTAGCCATCTCAATACAATAAACAAACAAGCAAACTATCGATTTTAAAACTTACACATATGAATTTAAAAAAAATTCAAAAGGAAAAATTAAATGAGAATGATATCTTTTTATTCAACATTAATTGCGGCGATATTTGCCTTTAGTACGTCAGCAATAGCTGACGCGGAAATTACAGCCACTTATAAAACCTCGGCTGATAAGCTTTGGAAATTAATTGAATTTCACCAACCTTCAGAAACTATTATGCCTCCGATTGAAGCAAGCAAACTTACAGGGAACGGGGTCGGTGCTATTAAAATCAACAATCTAAAAGGTGGTGGTGAGTTAGCACTTCAACTTGTTTATTTTGAACCTAAATCAATGGCATTCAATTATGTCATCCAGAACTCTC
>CAXIDO010000504.1:0-1900 GCA_964022745.1 uncultured Methyloligella sp.
GGTTTGCCAGCGGCTTTCCGATGCTTGATGAATATGTCCGAGGTGATAATGGGGATATGTTTGGTGAAGAGGCGGCTAAGAAACCTGAAGAAGATAAGGTTTAATGTTTTTAGAAATGCGGGTTGATGCTGACGAGGTCACTTAAGTTTGTCATTTCAAACTTATTGGAATTGAGGAAAATATTTTTCTTTGATTTTTGTTTGTGTCTTAATTTAGAGACAACGTGATCTCGTTTTAGAGTTATGCTTGCATCGAATTTCTCTGCCAGGGCGATCATTCCCATGTTTGATAGTTGACAATAAATCATTGCGGTGGATGGGTTGATCAGCCTTAAAGATTTTTTCATGAGACTGGAGCCAATTTTATGGCCCTGGAATTGCGCTTCTACTGAAAATGCTAATTCTCTTACTGGTTGGCAATTGAGGTAGAAGCGTTTGCTGATTTCGCACGTGCCGCGCATTTTATTGTCTATAAATGCGCCGAGGACCCTTGTTTCGTATTTATTTAATGTATTGCAATGAGCTTCAAGGGCTTTGTCACATATGGCATGGTCAAAACGTTGTTCTCTTGTTTTACGATCTAACCTTTGTAAATGTGCCAAATACATATCCAACTCGTCTTTTTTTAAAAGCCGAGTATGCACCTTTTGTGCTTCTGGTATGTTGCTCTTCAATAACATCCGCTAAGCATGATATAATTGTTTTAAAAAACAGGTATAAATTGCACCTTTGGACTGTTTTTATTTCCTATTTTTGTTTTCTTGGTTAAATTTCGCTTAAATTCCAACCATGCATTTCTTCTGATGCTCAAAGGGCTATGGGGAAATGTCTTTTTTATCGTGCCTTCCTACTTTGAGCTCTTAGCTATTAATGCCATAGTTGCAGCAATTCTTTATTTTCTCTGGAGCACAAGAACATGCGGGTTTTTCTAGTTGATGGGTCGAGTTATATTTTTAGGGCTTATCATGCGTTACCACCATTAACGCGGGCGTCTGATGGGATGCCAGTTGGTGCTGTGCATGGGTTTTGCCAGATGCTTTGGAAACTTTTGCAAGACACGAAAGAAGCCGGCGAACCGACACACTTTGCTGTGATTTTTGATGCGGCTCGCAAGACATTTCGCTCTGATATTTATCCTGAATATAAGGCTAACCGGCCGCCTGCGCCTGAAGATTTGGTGCCGCAATTCGAGCTTATTCGCCAAGCGGTTGATGCGTTTGGATTGCCGCGGATTGAGCAAGATGGTTACGAAGCGGATGATATTATTGCGTCTTATGTGAAACAAACCGTGGCACAGAGCGGCGAGGCTGTGATTGTTTCTTCTGATAAGGACTTGATGCAGTTGATCCAGCCGGGTGTCACTATGTTTGATGGGATGAAGAACAAGGTGATCGGTCCTGATGAAGTTTTTGCCAAATTTGGTGTTGGGCCTGACAAGGTTATTGATATTCAATCTCTGGCTGGGGACAGCTCTGATAATGTACCGGGGGTTCCGGGCATTGGGGTGAAAACTGCAGCGTTGTTGATTAATGAATTTGGTGATCTGGATCAGCTGCTTGCTGGGGCAGAAACTATTAAGCAGAAAAAACGCCGTGAAAACTTAATTGAATTTGCTGAACAAGCACGGATTAGCCGTCAGTTAGTGACGCTCTGTCAAGACGTACCTGATTTAGAAGGGCTTGAAGGCCTCACTTTATCAGAGACTTCTGAAGAGGCGCTTTTGAACTTTTTGGGAGAGATGGGCTTTTCTAAATTAACTGAGCGTGTGGCATCAAGCTTTGGGGTTGAAGCTCCTAAGGCCAAGCAGCCTTCTAAGGCTGCCAAAGCACTTGCAGCGGGAACAAGTTCTGAAGACGGGGATGCAGATTTAGGTGGAGGAGCAGAGGTTGTTGCAAACGCTC
>CAXIDO010000505.1:0-1896 GCA_964022745.1 uncultured Methyloligella sp.
AATTCGACATTTGTAATCCGGCCATTTTTTTGTAGTTCTGCCAGAATTTTCCAGTCAATACCATCTAAATTATGTTTCATTTCTTCCCCTTTATTCGATTCAAGTTAAACAATTGAACAAAATAAACACCTAACCATACCATAAATTACAAAATTTTGAAATTTATTAGAACAAATGAAAACTTAAGATCAAAAATCATACCTATACTGAACTACTTTCAACCCTTGACAATTAGAGAAGTTTGCCTTTTTCTTTTAAAAATCTAAAAGATCAACCTCTCCATTAAGAAGCGAGCAAATTTTGCTAATCTGGGCCATAACAAGCGGAGCTCCCGGCATGCGTAGCCAAGCCCTCGGATTAGCTGCTGCCATCAAAGAATTAAGCGCGCCAAAACGCGACTATGAAATCGTAGAAAAAACAGCCAATCTAAATAGCTGGGGTAAGTTCTTCCCCGGTCACTTAAACCCACTGCCATTTAAATCATTATCCAAGGACAGCAGCTCGTTTGAAACTGAGGCCACTCATCAGGAGTCCAATGAGAAGGTAGCCATTTTGAATGAAGCCAGTAAGAGTGAAACCTGGCCAGATATTGTCATTAGTTGTGGCAGAAGAAGTTCAGCTATTTCCATTGCTATAGGAAAAAAATCAGCTGGCAAAACATACAGGGTACATATCCAAAATCCACAAACTCCAACCAAATACTTTGATCTAATAGCCTCTATGAAACATGACGCATTAAAAGGCGACAATGTCATAGACACAAAGGTTGCCCTTCATAAACTCACCAGAAAAAAACTCGATGAAGAGCACCTAAAATGGACTTCGATTTGGCAAGAAAAAAACTTGCTCTCCTTGAACACACAATCTGAAAACACAGATCCAGTACTAGGTGTGTGCCTTGGCGGCAAAAATAAAAAATACGGATTTGATGAACAAGCCCTTGATGCTTTAATTCAATGCCTTCAAACAGCACGCAAAGATCACAATGCCACCATTCTACTCACACCATCAAGCCGCACGGAACTCTTCGTGACACAGGCTTTACTAGAGCATTTTAAGGCAGATGAAAAAACATGGATATGGGATAAGGAAGGCGAAAACACCTATTTTGGCATCTTAACCCATGCTGATCATTTACTCATCACAGCAGATAGCGTCTCAATGATCTCAGAGGCCTTGTTTACCAAATCTCCAGTACATATATTACCACTAAATGGCACAAGCAGACGGCACAAAATCTTCCTTGAAAACCTCATATCAGAGAATTTAATACACCGCGTAGATAAAATAATTGATTTTTCCGTGAAAGTGACCGAACAACCCATTGACGAAACCGCCAGGATCGCCCAAATCATACTTCAAAATTATGCTGAACACCAAAAAACCTTCAGCTGATCATGAGTAAAAATATTCAATATGCTCTTGATCCTTTTATTCAAATATTAAAACCAAATAACAAACATCTGGTGCATCACTACAATTAACAAAAACGGTGACACCTCACAAAATAAGTAGCCTTGGAAAACAAAGGACAAAGAAATGAGCACTGAAACACACCACTCAAAACTAGTCATCATCGGCTCTGGCCCAGCTGGTTATACAGCTGCCATTTATGCCGCTAGGGCTATGTTAGAGCCAACCTTGATTCAAGGCATGCAACCTGGCGGTCAGCTAACAATCACAACAGAAGTAGAAAATTACCCGGGCTTCGCCGATGTAATTCAAGGCCCGTGGCTGATGGAGCAAATGAAAGCCCAAGCCGAACATGTCGGAACGAATATGATCACAGACCACATTATGGAAATTGATCTAAGCAGCCGCCCCTTCACTATGAAAGGCGACAGCGGCAAAACTTACACCGCAGATAGCGTCATCATCTCAACAGGAGCCCAGGCT
>CAXIDO010000506.1:0-1883 GCA_964022745.1 uncultured Methyloligella sp.
AAAAACTGAGTAGAATATTAAAAGCAAGTAAACATGTCGAAACGCTTGATCTTCTCGGATATACACCAGAAAATCATGAAGAACCCCTAGCGCTTGAGGTAAATAATCTTGAAACACTTCAAGAGATAAGACTTAAAGGGGCAAACCTTTCATTAGAAAATTTAATCAATATATTGGATGCCGCCCCCAATTTAGTGACGTTAGAGATAAATGACTGCTGGAACTTAAAAGGCACGATGTTTATAAAAGAAGAGTCTATTCAAAATCTGGTTAACGTGGTCGTTAATTCGTGTGCTGTTAATTCTACCTGCCCTCTTTCAGTGGAAAACTTACGCATACTGGCGTCCGCTCCAAAACTTAGTCGTGAAAGTAAAGAAAGCATTGGATATGCTTTGTGTTGTGCAGAGGAAATGCTGCGTCGGAAACCCCTTACATTGGCCCCGACTAAAAGTACTCCTGTAAACCCAACACTGCTTCGGGAAGCCCTTACATTGGCCCCGACTAAAAGTACTCCTGCAAACCCAACACATAATCTCGCAGACATGAGGAATTTTAAGCCTACCCCTGATTCCTTTGAATTTAAATTCAAAGGTCAAAATAAAACAAAAAATCAGGGCATGATTATCGAAAAATTGTCTCAATATTTATTAATTAATGGCAAGCATTTATCGCTTATTCCTGATATTCAAGATGGTATTTGCGTTCCGTTGTCTTATTATTTTTTAGATGTTGAAACAAGCCAATGGGATGACTTCCTCAATAAAGCATTGCTTTGGGACGGGCATAGCGCAGTAGATGTGGCATTAGAAGCGCATTTTGATGCACTAACCCAATATATTCATAAGCATGACTTCACCCCAGTAGAAAGGGTTTGTCTCGCAGATAATCTTGATGGCTTATTAGAATCGGTAGAGACACCGATGCTTTTAAGAAACCCATGGCATGCGATTGCAATTAAACCCGCAGAAGAAGGATTGTGGCGGATTTATGATCCAAACTATGTCACTGACTATCAAACGGTGGAAAAAAAGGATTTGTGCGTTGCCGTTCATCGTGCCATTGGCCGTATTGTGTCTGTTGAAGCGGTACATGGTGCCCTTCCTCCTTGTCGCATAGCATCTCCTGATTGTTTTATTGAGGAAGGCGGTCTATTGGCATTGGAGCGGAGTATAAATGTAGATGAGCTGCTTTCTAAGTTGCCCAGTCCAGCGCAATACAGATACTCAGAAGCTGCGTTAGATGGGCTTTTTTTAAGAGCTACGTCAGGTCGGCCTACATGGTTGATATGTTCTAAAAGTAGGCGAGAAGGTGTCAGAGCATTCGCGTCAGCCCTGTTAAAGCAGAGAGAACAATCCAATCGCGCAAATTTCGCAAAAGAAATGACCCAAAGTACCGAGGCATTAACAGGATTTCATCAACAAGAAGCCACAACGCAGATCATGCAAAGTGATTTGGGTGAAAGCACGAAGCAAGCGTTGATTCAGCCCATACAAAAAGCCACAAATAAAGCAGCCTACGAAGCAGTATTATCCACATGGAATAAATCATCGAAATTAACGATCCCTAAAGCGTATATGCAGTTATGTCTAACAGGTGAAGCGAAGAAGCGCCTTATTGAGCTTAATTCAACAGAAGCAGTTGATTTACTTGCTTCGCAATTAAAGCAAGCATGTAGTGCAGAACAGCCTGTTTTTTATATTGATAAACCCGAAGATTTAATTTGCCATGCAGCTTATGTTAAACGAGAGGAGGGCAATAGGGGGCACTTATGTAAAGGTCCAGGCGGCGCGCTGTATGATTTTTTACAAAAAAATGCAGGTAAACGCCCCGTGCTGCTTGTGAATTATGAGCAGTTTGATGCGGACGATATAGTTAGATTCAAT
>CAXIDO010000507.1:0-1867 GCA_964022745.1 uncultured Methyloligella sp.
AAAACCATCCAGTTCTTGGAAAGTATAGCGCGAGAAAAATTTGAGGGTGCTGAAGCAAGGCATATTGAGCTGATGGTGCGCGATTCAAAAAGAGAGTTTGTTGGCTTGGACTATTTATTGCGCTGGGTAAAGCCAAATGTTTATTTCCATGTGACAACAACCTACAGTATCTTGCGTCATTTTGGCGTTGAGCTAGGTAAGCGTGATTTTTTAGGGCCTAAATAGTACGTAAAATGATAGCAATATGAGGGATCTAGATCAGCTCTTTATTGCACTCCAACAGTCAACTTTTCGTGCTGGATTCAGATTAAATGCCAAAGACCGTGCTTATCTGCTTGAGAAGGGCATGGACAAAATTGTCGATCATGCTGAAGACTTCATTAGCAAACGATTAGCGCCCGCCATTATTGCTAATGATGGCAAACAGACGCCCATGAGAGGCCACCCCGTGTTTGTTGCACAACATGCAACTGCTTGCTGTTGTCGAGGCTGTTTACAGAAGTGGCATGGCATAGCGCAAGGCAAGCAATTAACATTGGATGAGCAAGCTTATGTAATCGTTGTACTGGAGCGTTGGCTGCAGCAGTATCTAAGACCATAATTATTGAAACGAAGAGCCAGGACCAAAAAACTCTTTCATCAAAAAAGCTTCCAAATGTGCATTGTCTGATAGCCGTGCTGACAGCTCAATAACGCGCCCCAAACGTCTCGACTCCCAATTAAAGTCTCCATCATAATCACGTCGGATAATTTCAATCATTTTTCTAATCACCGCAAGTTTTATATCGGTTCCATCTGATGCATCTACATCAAAAATCTCTAGCCTTGCAGTATTAATGTTACTTTTCCAACCCTTGAAGCTAAAGGTTGCATGATAAGGCCCTAGATAGCGAATTTCGAAGATGCCATTTTTCCCTTCTAGATCTAAATTTGCCTTAATTTTTGCATCACGTTTGTCGCCAGCGCTTTGTGGGTTGTTGCTTGCCATTACGGCTTCTACATCTTGTGTAGATAGTCCTTGCTTTGCCAGTTTTGCTTGTTGTTGTCTCTTGATGTAAGCCTGCATATCTTCGCCTGGTAGTGGGTCTGGCGAAGTCTCTATGGGGGCTGGCTTAGGTATTGTTTTATTCAGTGTCTCGTTCTTTGGTACTGTTGTTGTAGATTCCTGCACAATCTCAACAGGTGTTTCTACTGGTTTAACCTGTTTTGGCGGTTGTGGTTTAATTGGTTTTGCTTGCTGCTTTGTCGGCGCTTTTTCTTCCACTGGCTCTGGCGATGGCAAAGTGGCTTCGCTTGGCGCGACCTCCTCTTTTTGTGGCGGCCCCAGGGTGATTTCTAGTGACGGTGCTTTCTCTATGGGTGCTCCGATAGAAAAGAGTTTAGGGGCAAAGAGCCAGAGCAGAGATAAGTGTAATAGTATGGATATCAGTAGTGTCCATACGATATTGCGGTTAATACGCAATGTAAAAACTCGATCTCTGTGCACAGGTTTAGGCCATTCAATATCGATATTGTTGTGTTGAAATTGTGCCATCGTATAAGCGTTAAAAAGGTAAACTAAACCTAAAATCAATCTGTGTTTGCGTCATTGTATAAGAGTGTTGCATGTAATACTAAAACCATCTCAAATTTCAGGAATGAATCATGAGGGTTTATCAAGTACTGGACGAGCAAAATAATCCTGTCGCTGAATATAGTGATCTAGATTATGCATTGCATAATGCTGAAACACTTACTTTTTGGCATACTGACCACTATTACCACGTTGAAGAAGTTGATTTAATGGAGCATTGACTCTCATAAAATTGCAACGTTCTTTTCTCAATACAATAACTTCTTATTCTAAAGCAATCTTAATTTAGCCGGT
>CAXIDO010000508.1:0-1866 GCA_964022745.1 uncultured Methyloligella sp.
GAATCCCAATGTTCGTAAATGCCAGTTTATTGAAAAAAAATGTATAAAAGATTACATCATTCTAAGTAAAGTTCGAAGCCTGAAGTGCAGAAACAACAGACCAATATTCTACATAAATAAACTCAGGTTCTTAAATAAAAAAAAAAAAAAAAAAAAGATAGTCAGCTTCCTTTAAGCCTCCTGGTAAATGTCCACCAAAGGGAGGTGTATTCGATTGCAGTTCGATGAGAGAATCTTTGCGAATTATTGGTAATAATTCCAAAATTTTTCTATCATTTATCTGTGAAAGGTCAATATTTGCAAATGCTTTTTGGTAATAGGGAATAGACTGAATGGTAGATGTCAGTAAATGATGCAATTGTTGACCTTGCGAAGCTGATCGTTCTTCATGAGAGCGGCGCTCTAACAAAGGAACATCGGTTTTTATATTTGATGCCAATGACATAGCGTATCCTTTGTTATAGCCAGCGCTTGCGTCGTTTGAAAGATCGTAAGTTTTTGAAGCTTTTGCGCTCCCCAGCACCGCCGAGATAAAATTCTTTAATATCTTCATTCTCCCGTAACTCATCTGCCGTACCATCCAGAACGATTTTACCATTTTCCATAATGTACCCATGTTGAGCCACTTGCAGCGCCATCGCTGCATTCTGCTCAACCAACAGTATGGAAACACCAAGTTCTTTGTTTAGTCGTTTAATAATCGTGAAGACCTCTTTCACCAAAAGAGGAGACAATCCCATAGATGGTTCATCCATAAGAATAAGCTTCGGTCTCGCCATCATGGCACGGCCAATCGCAAGCATTTGTTGTTCCCCGCCAGAAAGATAACCAGCCAAACCATGACGTTCTTTCAGGCGAGGAAAATAAGAATAAACCAACTCAATATCGTCCGAGACGTTAGACCTGTCTTTGCGAGTAAATGCACCAAGTTTCAGATTTTCCAGAACAGTCATATCCTGAATAATTCTACGTCCCTCCATAACTTGAAACACACCAGAACGAACAATGTTTTCCGGGGCCATATGTTCTAGTTTTTTATCCTCAAACGAAATAGAGCCGCGTGTGACCTCTCCATCTTCACTTTTTAGGAGGCCGGAAATAGCCTTGAGGGTGGTAGATTTACCAGCGCCATTAGCCCCCAGTAGAGCTGTAATTGATCCTTTAGCAACCTGCAGGCTAAGGCCGCGAAGCACTAAAACATAATCGTTATAAACAACCTCAATGTTATCTACTGAGAGAACGGTATCAGCGTAGTTGCCGGGACAACTGGCACGGTCACTATCTTCATCAAGCTTAAGCATGTAATTGCCTTTAAAAAATTAAATAAAACAAGAATGGTTGGCCTGCTCATAAATTTAATAGCAGGCCAACAACACATCAGTTTTTAAAAACCAATCCAGTCATCACGACGTGGAAGAGTTACGTTAGTTTCAAGTTCAATCTTGGCTTTGCCGTCAACAAGAGAACCTTTGTTGATAGAAACAACAGTTGTTCCGCGGTGATCAGTTTTTGACCAAGTTGAAGGAAGGCAAACTTCTTCAAGACCAACTGGTACCCAGTCTTTCTTTACGTACATACCTTTTTTGAGGTTTTCACCAGTCAGGCCGCCATTTGCTTTTGCCCATTCCATGGCTTCTTTCATGTAATAAACTGAGCAAATAGCACGCACATAGTGGTGTGTTGGTGTGATTGATTTATCGTAGCTGCCAGCTGCATGGATTTTGCGAATAAGCCCCATTCCTTTAGCTTTTGAATCCCAGAAAGGAGAAGCTGAAGGAAAGCGTAAATCCATAGCACCAGATGCCTTGATTGTAAGGTGATCACCAGCCCAAATATTAGCAATGTAAGTCACATCTGTACCAACAG
>CAXIDO010000509.1:0-1862 GCA_964022745.1 uncultured Methyloligella sp.
CCTTGCCACCAAAATCTCTCAAAGCCTTATCTTGAATGCGATCTCCTTCAGTGGAAATCACTTTAATCTCAATCTTATCTTCAGCTATGTCATGGGCCTTCATCAGACGCTTGCGAGTTTCATAAGCCTGTGCCAAAGCAAGCGGACTACCACGCGTGCCGATCTTAAGTGTCGTCATGAGATTAAAATTACTCCTTAAAGCAATAGATGAGGGGCCTGGCTATAACCTATCCCCCTAAAACTTCCTTCTAGCACATCACAATACGAAAATAGAACTCCCAAAACATATAATTTTCTGTAATCTGCCATAAATAACGAACAAGCGACGCTTGTTTTGTCCTGTTTTTATCCTGTGTTTCAAAGGAAAGGTAAAAAAAACCTTGCCCTTACCTCTCTGAATGATATTTCAAGACCATGAATAACAAACCTTTAAAAGATTTAGGCCCAATAAAAGTTTTAGGTATTGAAACCAGCTGTGATGAAACAGCTGCAAGTGTGATAGAGCGCCAACCTGATGGATCTGGTAAAATTCTTTCCAACATAGTCCGAACTCAATTGGAAGAACATGCCGCTTTTGGTGGGGTCGTACCTGAACTAGCCGCACGTGCACACTGCGAAGCATTGGACAAAATCATCAAAGCCGCGATACTTGAAGCAGATTGCGAATTCAAGGACCTGGACGCAATCGGTGCGTCAAGTGGCCCTGGCCTTATTGGCGGATTGCTGGTTGGTACAATGACAGCAAAAGCAATCGCCTCAGTTCACAAACTACCTTACATAGGGGTTAATCATTTGGCTGGGCACGCGCTTACAGCCGGCTTAACCAATCAAACAAAACCACCCTACCTTTTGCTTTTGGTCTCTGGTGGCCATACTCAACTACTCTGGATTGAAGCTGTTGGTAAATACACCCGCATCGGCAGCACCATAGATGATGCCCTCGGTGAAGCCTTTGATAAAACAGCAAAACTATTAGGGCTTGGCTATCCAGGAGGCCCGGAAGTTGAAAAATGGGCCAAAGATGGAGATGAAACCCGCTTCAAACTACCCTCACCATTAAAAGGGCGCAAAGAGCCAAATTTTTCTTTCTCTGGCCTGAAAACCGCACTGAGACAACAAGCTGAAAAACTACAGCCTTTGTCAGAACAAGACATTCACGACCTTTGCGCTTCCTTTCAAAAAGCACTGATTTCAAGTGTGATGGATAGAGTAAAAATGGCCCTTCTACAGTTGGATAAGCAATTTCCAATAAATGGAGAAAGGAATTTTGTTGTCGCCGGCGGCGTTGCGGCCAATCAAAAACTAAAATCTGAGCTGGAAAAATTTAGCGAAACACATAATCTAACTTTAATAGTCCCACCACCAGCATTATGTACAGATAACGCTGCTATGATTGCCTGGGCAGCAGCCGAACAATTCGCAAACGGGGCAAATGATCCTCTATCGACACCTGTACGATCCAGGTGGCCGTTAGATGAAACAGCTACACCAATTCTAGGTTCAGGCAAAGCGGGCACAAAAGCTTAAAAGAAAACCAAAGCCTGAAGAAACTAAAGGACATCGAAATGAGTAATTTTAAAAATATTGGTGTTATTGGCGGCGGCGCCTGGGGAACGGCTCTAGCGCAATCAGCTTGTTTAGCTGGATGCAACGTCACACTATGGGCTCGCGAAGAAGATACGGTAAACGATATTAATCAAAACCATATCAACAATACATTTTTAAAAGACACACCCCTGGATCATAAACTGCAAGCCACGACGTATTTAGCTGAAATGGCAGAACAAGACGCAATCTTAATAGTCACACCAGCTCAATTTGTAAGAACTGTTTTAATCGATTTAGCTCCTTTTTTAAAATCC
>CAXIDO010000510.1:0-1855 GCA_964022745.1 uncultured Methyloligella sp.
AAAGCTTCATAAGCATGGCCAATATGCGGCTCCCCATTCGGGTAAGAAATTGCAGTGGTAATATAAAAAGGCTCACATCCGCCCTTATTTACACTCATGACTTTTAAATCCAGTCTATAAATCAGTTATTCTATTTTAAATTTTTCAAAATTTGCAGTGACTACTTAAGCACAAAGCCTCTAGCTAGAAACCAAGACATAATTCAAATTGTTCATTGCGCGCGCAGCAAATCTCTTAAAGAGAAAAAGCTTTGCAACATAAATGTTTTCTTATCTAGGTTTAAAGCCTCAACATCTAATGCACGCGTCTGTAGGGTATCCCACAAGCCAAGCCATTGATCAATAGATTGCCCACCAACAAGCTTATCAGATAAGTGCTTTTCTCCTGAACTTAAGGGATATTCAGCGATTTTCCCCTTAATCAATCGATAGATCAGATCAGAAATCAGCTGAACACCAGCTTTATAATCCTGCCCGCTTTTATCTTTTAAAATTCCATCGATAAATAAATCCAGGTTTCTCTGGTCAAGGTTTGGCAATCCATCCATTATTTTGTAGAGACCTTGATAATATTTAAGCCCATTGCCAACAATCAACTCATAACCCGTTCGCACACTCGCACCTGAAAGATGCATCAAGTCCTGCCAGTTTACATCTTTCGGCAGCTCTTGGTTCTGCGCCGTAAATTGTTGCGTAATTGCCTTTTCAAAATTATCCAATTCCAGTTCATTAAATTTGAGCATCCGACAACGAGACCGAATAGTAATAGGTATTTGCCCCAATGAATTCGTAATTAGAATAAAGGTCGTATTCAAAGGCGGCTCTTCAAGAACCTTCAACAAAGCATTACCACTAGCTTCATTCATGTCCTCAGCTCGGTCAATAAGTACAACTCTATTGAGGCCCATTGAAGGTGTTGTATGTAAAACATCTTTCAGCGCCCGCATCTCATCTATACGAATGAAGCGAAAAAACTTTTTAGTCTTCACATCATAGGCCCGCCGCATCACACGCATATCAGGATGCGCAAACTGCGAGACCAAACGCCCTGTTTTGTCTGTCTTCAACTCCTCAGATCGAGCCAACAAATCAAACCCGTCAGGAAAGTCATCTTCAGATTGACTATCTTTATTTTCGCCAGCCTTGTTATGACCAATTTTATTGTGTCCGAGAAGAACACGTGCCAAATGGTAAGCAAGAGTAGCTTTCCCAACTCCTAATGGGCCCGAAAAAATCCAGCCATGATGAAAACGCCCAGAACACAAACTCTGCTCTAAAGATTGGATTACCGCTTGATGCCCATAATAAGAACCACTGGACACAGGGTGCAAAGCCCCTGAAACACAATCGCTTAAAGGAAGTCCAGTTTCATCGCTCATAATATCACGCACTCATTGATCAAAAGGAGGTTTGGTAAAATATTGTTATCCAATACAATCCCCCTTATACAACATCCTCAAGTCCAAAACGCTCGGCCACAGTTTGCCAAACCAATTCAGCAACTTTCTCACGAGATTGATTGCCATCAATAATAATACAACGTTTGGCATTCGCTGCAGCGATCTTCAAAAACCCGGCTCTTAAGCGCTCGTGAAATTGCATATTTTCAGATTCAAAGCGATCCACTTCTAATCCATCTTGTTGCTGTCGAGCAGCAACACGCTTCATAGCAATATCAACTGGCAGATCAATTATGATTGTTAATTCAGGCTGATTTTCACCAACAACAATACGGTCAAGCGCATCAAACACTCCATCATCAACACCGCTTGCAGCCCCCTGATAGGCACGGCTAGAATCAGCAAATCGATCACATAAAACCCAGGCCCCCTGCTCCAGGTTCGGTAAAATCAATT
>CAXIDO010000511.1:0-1853 GCA_964022745.1 uncultured Methyloligella sp.
TAAAAGCACGTAACAAGGGATTAAAACGGCCCAATTGGCCCGGCCCCATCAACCAAAACATCACCCGGTTTTCGGGTTGACCACCGGGCTTATAAAGCATCGAGACCGTAAAAAATAACCGCACCAGAGGAGACCATAGATTTAGATATTCAGCGGGAATGTTGAGAAAGATCTTTGTTCCATGTCCCTTGTCACATAACTCTTTCAGGGAAAAGTCAGATTTTTCAAGAGACTGGCAAAGCACCGGATCTTCAAGAAAACTCATACAGGCATAAACTTCGCCCATAATGGCTCCAAATTCCTTTGGGCTGTCTTCTTGCTTGGCTAACATTTCAGCCGCCACACGTCGCACATCATCAAAGCGTGACATTGTCATCGCTTCAATGTGGGGTATCCAAAGCTCAGGATCACCTTCAACCATCTGCAGCACTTGCATCAATATAGGCAGTGTGACCTCACCTCTTAGCTCAACAATAGATTTTATTATTTTTTCTATATAGTCACGGGCACGCAGTTCAAAATATTTGCCACTTGCACTTCCTGAGACAGCAACTAAGCCTTCCACTACAAATTTACACAACGCATGAAAGTTCGGGGCATTAATATCTAAAATATCCAAAGGATTACAGGAATGTTGGGGCAAACCATGCAACCCAAACGGGTTCCAAGAATAGGCATAATCATTGTTTGCAGCATGGACATGATGAGAGATCGCACAAAGCTCCCCCCTTGGATCAAGCACCACCATATTCTGATTGGGTGAGTTGCAAACCACATAGCCAAGCAAGTCACGAAGTTTACCAGACCCTGCCCCACCTATAGTAATCAGCGGTGCATCTCCCTCCATAAAAATGGGATTGTTGCCGACATAACCAATTTGTGGACCTTGCCTCTTAAACAGTCCGGCCCGTTTTAATTCCCACTCTTCTGCAAAACGTGAACTCCCATAACGCAGCTCTTCATTTGTGCCTTCCATCTGCTATCCTTTCATAAAAAAAAGGCCACAGAATTATCTGCAGCCCGTACTAGTTTTAATGTGTTTTATTTATACACTGAGTTCTCAGTCATTTTTTTCCAGGTCACTTTGACCTTCGACGCAAAGAAAAATGATAAGATGCTAAGTAAAGCTGCAATGATGGGACTATCACCATTTTGATAGGCTCCAAGGCTGGCAAGCGCAAAGAAAATACCAATTGCAATTAGCACATTGCGAAAATATTCAGCCTTTTTGTTTTTAATGGTTTCAGGTGTTCTAGACATTACTGTCTCCTTTTCTGTTTTAAGAGGTGGGTTAAAGAAAGCGCGCTGCGATTGCCACACCGCCAATGATCAATAATGTTGAAAGTGAAGCTCTCGAAGCAGAGAAGATCATCAGTCCTAAAAGCAAGTACCAGACAAAGAAAATCACCCATGCAAAGTCTTCGCTATAAAATTGCCTTGTAAACATCATGACCCAACCAACGCTTTTGTCATGAGCAAGAGAAAAAGAAAAAAAAGTCACTACAAACGCTGCTGTATTGGCAAACAACTCAATCGAACTCATAAATACAGATTGAGCTTTTTGCTTTTGTTGGTTCTGAAAACTCATTTGTTTCCTCCTTTAATCAGTCAGCGTTACATCTCGCAGCACTGACCATTCGCTTACACTGCGCGAATACGCTGACTGACATGGGAAGACTTTGGGGGAAACAGATGACTTTGAGTTATTTAGCGATCAAATAGGCTCTATCAGGGTGAGCAATCCGAAACGCCAAATCAATTAATCTCAACCGAGCCAATACCCGATGCTGCGGGGCTTGTTGAGGAGTACGATTAGCAAAGTCTAAAAAATCAGAGAGCCAACGAAATGATCC
>CAXIDO010000512.1:0-1845 GCA_964022745.1 uncultured Methyloligella sp.
CTAGTCTTGGAGGGATGGCTATGATGACTTTGTTTCCATAGATTTCAGATGTTTCACCTTTTGAGTTTTTAGCGCTAATTCGGATTTTAGCGCCCTCTGCATTCTGACCCGCTTGTGTGATCTCAGTCACCTCAGCATCAAGTTTAATATTCTTAGAGTTCAGACCAGATGCAATATGATTTATGAGTTCAAACAGACCATTGCTTACTCTTAATGAGCCTTCCATGGTTGCAAAATCGAGATCTCTATTAACCGTGCCAAATTCATCTTCAAAAACCAGTTTTCCTTTTGAGTGCTGCTCAAAGCTATTTAAACCAAAACGACCTATCATCTCTTGCATGAGTGGTTGCTCGGGCCAGTACCATGCCGGTCCTAAATCAAAATGACCAGATTGATGATCAATTTCAACTTTTTGCGTTTCTATCCGACCACCAAGGCGGTTTCTTGCTTCAAGTAAGATATAATCAATACCGGATTTTTCTAACTGATCAGCTAGTGCAAGGCCTGATAAACCGCCGCCTATGATTATAATATCCGCCCTAAAAGACATCTGAATTTCTCTCCTTGGTTACACAAGAAAAAAACTACCAACCATTTGGTAGGTGAGCAAGAGTAATTTATATAAGAGAGAGTTTTTTTAAATAAGGGGATGGTCTTATTTTGCCTTAAATCACGGACTTGATTTAAAGGTTTTTTGAAAATTGCGTCGCGGCTGATTTAATCAGCTCTGCATCATTGCTGCCGATCAATAGATATTCAAACTCACCCTTTTTCCAATGGGCAGCTTTTAAGCCTTGCTGCACGTCATTGATAACTTTTGATGTTTTGTTGTTCTTTGATTTGATGATGCAAAGGGCCACTGGTTTGCCTTTGGCTGACAAAAAAGCAAGTTGGATTAAAGGCTGACCTTTAAAGCCTAAAATCTGTGCTCTTTTATAATTCAGGCCTTTAACATTGGTAAGTTGTGCCAGTTCTATTTTCTTGCCGAGAACGCCCGTAACATTCTTAAGCTGTTTCGAAGAGGTTTCCTCGGTTTGATTGATAGAGGCAAGCGTTTCCTTGCTATATAGCGCTTGATAGGCTGCTACGTAATTTTGCCAATTTTGCAGATTGTTTTTGGTTGTAAATGATTTTGCACTCCAACCAATTGCAACAGCAAGTAAGGCAACTGCCGCAATTTTTTGCCAACCTTCAAAGAAGCCTGGAGTATTACTATTTACTGGTTTTGTAATCTCAGCTTTTTGTGATGCCCCAGCTGTTTCACTCAGGAAGTCAGGCAAAGCTTTACGTTCTTTTACATTATCTGCAATGGTTTCCATTGAGTATGTAAGTGCTTCTTTATCAAATTTTAGATTGTGCAAGCGGTTTGCCAAATTCTCATCAGTAATGAGGGCCGTTTTAATGGCGTCGATTGGAGCAAATTCGGCCTCTCCATCAAGATAAGCGACAAGCTCTTCATCACTAAATTTGTCTGTTTCACTCATCTATTTGGCTCACTCACCTTTTTGGCTTTGTTCATCATTAAATTGGGTAGCTATTGCCTTGCGGGCAACCGCCAAACGGCTCATTACGGTTCCTACAGGTATTTCAAGGACTTCAGCTGCTTCTTTATAACTAAACCCGTCCACATAAACCAAAATGACCGTTAGTTTTTGCGCTTCCGGCAATGCCTCTATAGCTAATAACACGTCTTTGCCCAAAATATTCATTTCTGGGTCTAAATTATTATCAGCAAGATCATATTCTTCAATTGGAGAGCAGCCTTGTCCCATTCTGATGGACTGCGCTCTTATTTCATTGAGCCATAGTCTTTGCGCTATGCGAAAGACCCAGCCATTGAAATTT
>CAXIDO010000513.1:0-1842 GCA_964022745.1 uncultured Methyloligella sp.
TAATTTGATTGTAATGTTTTTCGAAATCAAAAATTCTTGGAGCGTCCCAAACATTGTGTACTTTTTTTAGTTTAGTTGATTTAAGTTCGTTAGCTATTTTTAAATCGGAAAGTTCAGCAGCCAATAGTGACGATAATTTCTTTTCTTTACCTAATTTAACTGACAGGCCATGTTTTTCTTTTTGAATTTCTTCAATCTCTTTTTTATCAGATTTATTTCCAAAGTGTTTGCCAAATTTGTATCCTAAAAAGACAATGGTAGAAACAGCACTTCCAATAACTGACAACACAGTCATTAATTGAGAAAAATTTTCAAATACCAATGATAGTGGAAAATCCATAACGCATACCCCCGCAACACAACCATTACGTATTTACTATTGCAGATATTATTTATACTTAACAAGATAAAAAAGAAATATTTAGTATTTAGGGGAATGTAGAAGTTTTATTGTAAAAACATCAGTATTGAAATAAAAGTATTTTAAGTTATGTAAGCCCCTGCAATCATTCTGTAAAACTTCTCTCCTAACTTAGAGCGTTCAATCGGGAGTATGTAATGACAGACAAACCAATTAGTCGCTATCCAATACCAGACATCAATGACTTGCCAGACGACATCAAAGAGATGATTGCCAAGGTCCAGGAAAAAGCGGGCTTTATTCCGAATATCTTTTTAGCTCTCGCCCATCGGCCTGCTGAATTGCGCGCCTTTTTTGCTTATCATGATGCGCTTATGGAGAAAGAAAGCGGTCTCTCGAAAGCTGAAATGGAAATGATTGTTGTTGCCACATCAAATGCCAACCAGTGCCAATATTGTGTCATCGCCCACGGTGCCGTCTTGCGCATAAGAACGAAAAATTCTTACATAGCTGACCAGGTCGCAATTAATTATCGAAAAGCAGATATCAGCAAGCGGCAAAAAGCCATGCTCGATTTTGCGATGAAAGTCTCCAAAGAAGCTTATGAAGTCTGCGATGATGATTTCACCACACTGCAGGCTCATGGGTTTTCGGATGAAGATATCTGGGATATCGCCGGCATCACAGCCTTTTTTGGTCTCAGTAATCGCATGGTCAATTTCACATCCATACGCACCAATAAAGAGTTCTACTCCATGGCCAGAGATATAAGTGAAACCTAACCTTCACCAAAAAAGGGCCTGCAAAACGAAGAAGGAGTGACGCCACTTCGGCGTCAGGACATGGCAGCAAGATCTGCCCGGTGCTAAGCGGTTGCTAGTGGGCATCTGAAGCAGAGAAATGCGCCCCTCAGAGGCTCAAGCGCTATAGAAGCGCGGCTGCTGGTGGGCAATCTGAAGCGCAACTTAAGCGCGGTTGCTGGTGGGCAATCTGAAGCGCAACTTAAGACTTCATAGCCGTGAGAGAAACTAACCCTAGTCCTCTTTCTTCGTCCCACAGAACAAATAGAGCGCGCCAAATAAAACAGCTCCCAGCATATCCATGGCAATGTCTTTTTGCGCATCCCAGATATCGCCCTGGCTACCAAGAAAATCAGCAGCTTCATCACCGCCATAATTAACAGCGTAAATCATCTCTATCACTTCATAAAGCCCAGCCCAGGTACTCACTGCTAGAAAGCCTATCAAGGCAGCAAGTTTAGCGCCATTGACCCAGCCCTTTCGTATAAAAAGTTCAGCTGTCGGATAGGCAAAAACACCCACCAGAAAATGTCCAACACGGTCAAAATTATTCCGCTCAGATCCAATAAAGTCATTAAAGAAATCAAAAGGTACACGTGAAAATGTGTAGTGCCCGCCAATGGTATGATAGCAAAGAAAGAAAAACATCAAAAAGTATGAAAGGTTTGAAAATTGAAATTA
>CAXIDO010000514.1:0-1837 GCA_964022745.1 uncultured Methyloligella sp.
GTAATCCTGACAGCAATATAATGCTTGTTATGTTTTCAGCGTAGAGATCATTGAAAGGAGAGAGGAGTTATTGTCAAATCTGGTGTTTGACCACCTGAGTCAAGCGGCAATCTGATCATTTGTAATTACCTCTTCACCATTTCTAAATTTAACTCCCTCGATGACTTTTGCCAGATAATTAAATCCACGCAATCGTCTCCATTTTTTCTCAGCACACATGCCAAGTTTAAAAATCATATGCAGCATACCATCTCTCGTTAAGCAGCCTTTCGACCGCTTCGTTCGGTGACGTATTGTTCCAAATGAGGACTCAATTGGGTTTGTCGTCCGAATGCTCTGCCAGTGTGCCGCTGGAAAATCAAAAAAGCTTAACAGCACATCACGATCCTTTTGCAGGCAATTTGCCGCCTTGGGGTATTTATCTTCATACGTATCTATAAAGAGATCAAAGGATTTTTCTGCATCCTTCTTTGTTTCGGCGCGCCATATGTTATGCAATGCATCTTTTGCTTTTGGCTGCGTTAATTTCGGCAGGTAATTTAAAATATTGCCTGTTTTATGCATCCAACAGCGCTGGTGTCGCGTCTTTGGATACACCTCATCGAGCGCTGCCCAAAACCCCATTGCGCCATCACCTACAGCGAGCTCAGGCACATTCAGCCCTCTTGATTTCAAACTCAGCAAGATCTCTCGCCAACTTTGTGTTGATTCACGAACACCATCTTCTATCGCTAAAAAATGTTTTTCTCCACGTTCGTTCACGCCGATGATAACCAGAGCGCATAACTTTGTCTCTTCACCACGCAAGCCGCTATAAATACCATCAGCCCAAACATAAACCCATCGATCACGGCTTAAGTCATTGTTGCACCAATGTTTATACTCATCCGACCACACCTGCTTCAAACGAGAAACTGTGCTAGCAGAAAAGCCCTCAGCCGCAGGGCCTAATAGCATCTTTAACGCTTCTCCCATCTCACCAGTGGATATTCCTTTTAAATATAGCCAGGGTATTGAAGCTTCCAATGAGGCCGTTTTGCGAACATATGGCGGAACTAAAGCAGAATGAAATGTCACGGGAGAGCCATCTTTACTGCGAACTTTGGGGACCTTCACCGTGACAGGCCCTATCCCTCTTTGCAGCTCCCGTTCAGGAAGATGGCCATTTCGAACCACAGCGGCATGCCCATCTTCTGTTTTTTTGTCTGTGTATTGAGCCAAATATAATTTCAATTCGTCTTCAACAGCTTGCTGGATCAATTTGCGAGCGCCTTGCTTTAGCAGCTCAGTTAACGGGTCTATTGTTAACTGGGCTGGATCTTTTAAATCAATAACGTTATTCTCGTTCATGGCGTATCTCCTTGGTTATTTGTCTATTAGTAAAACAAATTAACCAGATGCGCCGCCTGATTTCAAGTCGGTGAAACACCAGATTCAGTTATAACTCCCACCTTGATACTATTAGCGTGATTAATTTTATTAAGAAGGCATTTGGTATCAATTATTCCCGTTCTGGAATGAGAGATCTTTTACACAGAATAGGCTACGTGTATAAAAAACCGAAACTGGTTCCTGGAAATCCAGACATTGATGCGCAAGAAATATTTGCTGATCAGTATGAAGACTTTATGCTCTCGAAGTCGAATGATATCGAGGTTGTTTTTGTTGATGCTGTCCACCCTGAGCATAACACCCTTGCAGGTTATGGCTGGATTAAGCGTGGAGAAACACGAGAGCTTAAAACCAATAGCGGTCGTCAACGATTAAATTTGCACGGCGCTATAAACGCTGAGACTCATGAAGTGACAATCATTGAATCTGATGCGGTGGATTCTTA
>CAXIDO010000515.1:0-1823 GCA_964022745.1 uncultured Methyloligella sp.
GATCTGCCTGAATTTTGAATATTGCTGAGAAGTTAGGGTTAGGAAACAAAGCCTCTCGTATATCCTCTGGGCCGTAGCGCCTTGGGATAGCCAATCTTTTATCTCTTCATCAAATAACGATGCTTTTGACGTTTGTTGTAAATTGCCGCTTTTTTTAATCAGCTGACTAAGCTTTTCATCGCAAGGTAAATCAACTCCCGCCATTAACCAGCCATTTTTAAGAGAAGCCGCACGAATAGCCTTGATTTTATGGCGGCCCAATTGGGTTTCACGAGCAATTTGTCTGTTTGATTCACCATAACGGAGCCGTTGAACCACATTTTTATACTCACACATATCAATCTTCCTATTTGCCATCTGCTTTCCTGAATTTGTCTCAGTCTTATCAGAATAGCTGGTCAATTTTTATGTGGTTTTAATTTAGGCGTAAGTGGCTCTATATTGCTGCTAACAGGTGGCTCTATTAAGGTGCTAATTTACAGATGGCAAGCAGGACATACAAAGCAAAGTCATGGTAACGATGTTTGGATTGTTTGCTGAAATCGAGCGAGATCTAATTTCAGAGCGAACATGCGAAGGGTTAGCAGCTGCGCGCGCAAAAGGAAAAGTTCTTGGTAGATCAAAAGGATCTCATGGACCATCCAAGTTAGATGGTAAAGAAGATGAAATTAAGATGTTGTTGAGTAAAAAAGTATCTAAGGCCTCCATAGCGAAGATTTTAGACGTGTCACGCTCAACTCTATTGTATTTCATTAGTTCGCGTGAGTTATGCTGATAGACGATGTCTATGGAGGTCAAATTCTCCTTGTTTCCCGTGAGACTTTGTTGCAGTTTGTAAGTTAAGACCCCACACACACACCTCATTTACTCGTGCATTTTACGTCGGCCGCGATGCATTTGGCGTAACTTGAGGTACTGCCGGGGAGTACCTCGCAATTGTTTTTATGCCCCAACCAATTAGCCCCTTCGTGTCGGCCAGAGCAGTTCTTCCATGAGGCTGGCCTAGCGCTACATTGCCCGGGCACTTTAGTCCCGTCACACTTCTCGGCAGCGAAGGCGCCGTTGGTGAATAGGCTGGTTCCGATTAGCCCGATTTATTCCACCTCACCGGAAGCTCACCGTCTTATCAGTTTACTTTAAGTTTTTAGGGCTTGCCGTCGACCCACAGGTCGCCACCCCGTCCCATTTACAAGGTGAGCATTTATGTTTAGACGAATCTTCATAAATACAAGGATCAATGACAGCTAAGGAAATTTGATAATGTTTAGTGCAGGTTTGCTTGTTGGTGTAATTGAAGTTCGAACAGTAGGAAGTACATATACGCGCGGTATCGCCGCAGGTGCCACTAATGGCCGCAGTAGTTATGAGGGCCAGGCTTAGCAGACAGGCCAGATGAGTTATATGAGGTTTTGTCATCATGTTCTCCAAGTGGTTATTTATGATGTGGTGGAGCTGCAGAAAGACAGGCCTCACCACATGATTTACCAGCTTGGAGACATCATGACAACACTTCAACAAACCATTACACCAAGATGTCCATCGTTTGATATAGTTCCCAATACAAGTAACACTTGCACCTTGCGCGTAACGCCGGGCTATATTGTCACGATGTTTTTCCCCGCTGGTCTTTCATATTTCAGGGATATCACCAAAATGAATCCCTAAAAAATCAAATCCTTTTTTAATGCATCCCAAAAACATCTTATCCGGATGCATTTCTAATTTGTTGGACTTTAGCCAAAACTGATTAAAATCCTTTCACTTGAACTATAGATGCATTTTTAAAATTCGTCAAATAGTGGCTCTTCGCGTTTTTCCGTCAA
>CAXIDO010000516.1:0-1820 GCA_964022745.1 uncultured Methyloligella sp.
ATAGAGTGCATTGATAACAACATACTTCCCGTTAGGAGTAAACTCGACACGAAATGGTGCTTTTTCAATCTGCACAACATTCCCAAATGGAGTGACTTCTAATTTTTTATCAATACGGGCGAAGCGAATATCAGAGCCACTTTCATTTAAAAGGGCTAAAATGTCTTCCCTCGGATGCCAGTCAATATCAATCAAACGATCTTTGTTATTCCAGCCTTTGATGGATGGGTAAACCGGTGTTCCAACCTTTCCATTTGAAAAAGGAAATAAGCCCAAAGGTGTTTTTGCTCCGCCTCCCTTATTATTGAACGTAATGGCAATAAGATTACCCTTGGAGTTGATACGTATGGCATCTGGGCGCAATGGAATAGTGATGTCCTGAACCATTTGCGGGCTTAAAGGGTCAGATAAATCAAAAACCTGTAAACGGTCACCAAATTTTAAATCCTTAAATGTGGCATCTTCTTTTGCCCTCGGTCGTTGCCCCCAAGTTTCTATAACAAATGCATATTTCCCATCAGGAGTAACCTCTACTGATGCCGGCGGACCTGCCACGGAGTTTGAAGCGGGCACTTCTTTTGCCGTCCAGCTATTAGGGTTTCCCTCCAGAGGAAGAATACTAAGCGCATCATCTCCCACTGAAGCCCCTAATTTTCCATCAACATAGGCTGAAGCAAGCATATCAGCGTCTGATACAGAAATCAGATAGCGACCCTTAAAATCCATAGGTGAAGAAAAATTGCGTTCCTGAGCCAGTAAAGGCTGAGTGAAAGTGAACAGGAATGCAAACCATGCAGCAAATATTTTAAAAACCACGTCGATCTCCTCAAGCACAAATCATTTTAATTAGCTAGCTAACTAAATAAGTAGGAAACATGAGACGTATCGGCAAGTCACATAAATGTGAGATTGACAGAAATAACATAATCATAATTTTGCAAAAAAGGGTATTGCTTTTAAAAAGACAGAATTTAGCTCAAAAATTATCTCGGTTTAAAAGCTTAATCGGCCATAATCAAAAGGTGCCAGTTTAAATTGTTAGCCCGTTTTTTTAAGCTCAAGTAAAAAGCTACTCATTTCATCACGTAATTCTTGTAAAGAAACTTCTTGTTCTGAAAGCTCATTAGAAGCTTTTAGAATTTTCTCGCTAGACTGTTGTGTCTCTTCAGTTGCATCGCGAACAACTGAAATGCTCTGGCTCACATCCTCTGTCCCGGTTGCTGATTGATTGACGTTGACGGCAATCTCTTGAGTAGCAATGCCTTGTTCCTTGATAGCCTCAGCAATAGCATGAGAAATATCACTTACTTTCTCAATCGTATCACGAATATCTTTGCCGGCTTTTACAGCATCTTCGGTGGCTTGTTGTATGCTAACAATCTGAGTTTCAGTTGCTTCAGTTGCTTTCGCTGTTTGATTAGCAAGAGCTTTGACCTCTTGCGCCACTACAGCAAAACCCTTCCCGGCATCTCCAGCTCGGGCCGCTTCAATAGTTGCATTCAAAGCAAGTAAATTTGTTTGTTCAGCAATTTCAGTAATAAGTTTCATAACGTTACTGATCTCAACTGAAGCATCAGCTAAGCTTGAAATTTGACCACTCATATTATCTGACTTGGTCACAGCCTCTGAAGTGATCTCTGAAGCTTGTACAACTTGCCTGTTAATCTCATCAACAGAGCTCGTCAGCTCTTCAGTTGCTGAAGCAACACCCTGCATATTATGAGATGTTTGCTCAGCTGCACATGCAACAGAACTAGCCTGCTCTTTTGCTAAATTCGATGTGTTATTAACAGAACCTGCCACTTCATTGAGTTCATGAA
>CAXIDO010000517.1:0-1819 GCA_964022745.1 uncultured Methyloligella sp.
CCACCATACCCGCCCAAAAGGGCAAAGAAACAAGGCGCATCGCTTTCGTGATGTGCGAAAAAGGAGAAGGCCCATGAAGGTCAAAAGCTCACTTCGCTCGCTAAAAGCGCGCCACCGCGACTGTCGTGTCGTGCGCCGCAAGGGCCGAGTATATGTTATTAACAAAACTCAGCCTCGCTTTAAAGCGCGACAAGGCTAAACTATTAAGAATAAAAGATTTCAAAGCCGCTATTTAGCGGCTTTTTTCTATTGAAAACAACGTTAGTGCTTATACTTTTTTACAGCCTCAATCTACACTGCCTCAATCTACTTTCTATCCTTAATTACTTAAATAATTTTAAGTTTAAGGAATATGAAAATTGAATTCATTGCTGATATTCAATAACTCAAATAGCAGTTGCCCTAACCAAAACTTAAAAACTATCTACAAATCAATAATCAAAAAGTATTTATCAGATGGCGATTACTCTGCCGCTACCTGAGTCGTTTTTTCGACTTTAACTGCAGAAAACTTAAATTCTGGAATCTTTCCATATGGATCTAAGGCTGAGTTTGTTAAAATATTTGCTGCAGCTTCAACATATGCAAAAGGAAGGAAAACCATATCTTCAGATACTGCCCTATCAGCTCTCGCCATAACATCAATTGATCCACGTTTTGTGGTCAAGGTTAACATATCGCCTGCAACTACCCCAAGTTTTCTTAAAGTTCTAGGATGCAATGAACAATTTGCTTCAGGTTCAACAGCATCTAGAACCGTTGCTCTCCTTGTCATTGAGCCAGTATGCCAATGCTCTAGTTGTCGCCCCGTTGTTAATATCATTGGATATTCAGAATCAGGAACATCATCTGGGGCGATAATCGAAGCTGGCGTAAATTTTCCCCTTCCCTCTGGACGAGGAAAACCATCACCAAATACAATTGACTGACCCGGATCTGAGGGGGATAAACTAGGGTAAGTCACGACACTTTCTTCCTCTAAACGATCCCAAGTAATATTATTCAGTGACTCCATATTGAGTTTCATTTCGTCAAATACTTGTCTTGGGTGTGTATAATCCCAATCTAAACCACACCGTTTGGCAAGCTCTACTGTAATTTCCCAATCTTCACGAGCCTCTCCTGGAGCAGTCACAGCTGCTCGACCCATTTGAACTTGACGATTGGTGTTTGTTACAGTTCCATTTTTTTCTGCAAATGCTGATGCAGGAAATATGACATCTGCGTAGTTTGCTGTTTCTGTTAAGAAAATATCTTGAACAACCAAATGATCTAGTTTTGCAAGTGCATCCCGGGCATGTTCAACATCTGGGTCAGACATAGCTGGATTTTCTCCAAGAATATACATCGCTTTAATATTATCATTATGAATTGCATTCATAATTTCAACTACGGTTAGCCCACGTTCAGAACTAAAATCCTCAGATTGCCATACTTCAGTAAAAGCTGACCTAACACCATCATCAGATACTGGTTGATAATCTGGCAAGAACATCGGTATCATACCAGCGTCTGATGCGCCTTGTACATTATTTTGTCCTCGAAGGGGATGTAATCCTGCTCCAGGTTTACCAACATTTCCAGTCATAAATGCAAGTGAAATTAAACAGCGCGAGTTATCCGTTCCGTGTATATGTTGTGATACACCCATGCCCCAAAAAATCATACCAGCTTTTGCAGCAGCAAAGGTACGAGCAACATCACGAAGCATTTCAGCTTCGATTCCACAAATTGGTGCCATTTTTTCTGGGCTAAAATCTTTTAAATGCTCTTTTTGCGCTTCCCAATTTTCTGTATATTTAGCAACATAATCATCATC
>CAXIDO010000518.1:0-1809 GCA_964022745.1 uncultured Methyloligella sp.
GTTCACATTCCGCTTTGGCACCAAGGAAATCTTGACCCAGATAAATTTTGGAATGAAGTTTTTCAAGATTTATCAGCTCACAAAATAAACAATTGTTTTCTCTTGAATTATTATTTTGTTAACCCTGTGATGGGGAGAATTTCAAAGAAAAGTCAATTTAATGATAACCAAGCGCCAGACCTTGTTTTTTTAACGCATGGCATGCAAGTAGCGCGAGAAAGAGGGATTAAAGCATCACTCTATCCTGTTCTTGAAATTGACAACCCTCATCAAATTGGGGGCATCTGGCGTGGCAACCTTAATTTTTTCGGACGCACATTAGAAACTTTCTTTCAGCAATATCTGAAAATAATCGATCATATTTTAGATATTAGCCTTCAACAAAAATCTCCCTATATATTTATCGGCTCTGAATTAGCAAGTCTATCTCATAACATTGCTGCTCGCCCGTTTTGGGAAGAACTGATTTATCAAACAAAGAAATCGAGGCAGCTACGAAACGGCTCTCATCAATTGTCATTGATCTACGCAGCTCATTGGGAAGAATATTTAAGTTTCCCCTTTTGGCGGCATATGGATGAGATTGGTATCAATGCTTATTTTCCCCTTAGCTCAGCTGATGAAGCACAAAACATAGGCGCTCCTTCGCAAGCTATTATTCAGAAGAAATTAGATCAGAATTTTAGTGACCTTCAGAAATTTTCCATTCAGCACAACCGGCCAATTTATCTAACTGAATTTGGTCTTACTTCATTTAACCAATCAACCGCAACACCTTGGGGTAACTCAAAAGATGCTTTATTAGACTTTGTCGAACAAGCGAATGGTTACAAAGCGCTACTTTCTTCTTTAAGAAGAGAACAATTGAAGATTAGTAAAAACAAAAAAGAGCCCTGGCTGGCAGGAACAAGTTTTTGGCATTGGAAATTACCTTACCGCCATGGCAGCGACTACAACATTCGCCCCTTTGGAGACTTGGGCAGGCTTATCAAAAATGCTGTTTCTAATTAGGTTCTTCGCAAAGAAAGCTTCAGCTGATTTTTGACTTTTTATAGCGTTTTAGGAAATTGTTTCGGGCGGTCTCACATCTTTGCGCACCAATATGATCTGCGCTTTTATTCGTGTTTTTTGTATTTACATAAGCCAAACTTGCTTGATGGTCTGACTTGAATACGTATCTTTCAAAGAAGAAGCCTGTTAATGCAAAGCCATTTAAAATGTCTTGGTTTTGCACGTCTTCTTTTCTTTCACCACTTAAAAAAGGCGGAAGTTCGAGAAGTTTGTCTCTGTATGGCAAACCTGCTTCGCGCGAGACCGCTTTACCTGACTTTGGGGAGACGTAGATTAAATCTTCTTTCACGCCTGTGGCGGCGCATTCAGAAAAATCTAACCGAAAGCCTAGTTCAGATAAAACTTCCATTTCGAACCGCACCAAAAGTCCTGGCCAGATTTGATCATCTTCCATATGAGAGAGAACCAACTTCGCGCCTTTATAGAGCCCTTGATGGGCGGCACGTTCTGGAAAGAGAGACAATAGGCTACACAAAGATGAAAGCCCCGCAAGGGCTAATGGATCATCAAAAAGCCTAGAGGCCACCGGTTCAACCATTTCAACCACAGCGCTGCCAAGATGTTCATCAAGACGGGCGCGCCACGTTGCACTGACGACATTTCCGACTTGTAAGATAGGGCGAATTTTGCGTGATTTGCCACCGCGGACAAGGCCCAAATGTCGGCCTCTTTCAGACGTGAAGAGTTCAATAAGCACACTGGTTTCCCCGTGAGCTTTTATTGAAAGCACGATGCCGT
>CAXIDO010000519.1:0-1806 GCA_964022745.1 uncultured Methyloligella sp.
TCCCTCTTTATGGTACATATTTTTCAGACTTGATTGCTGAAGCTTATCTTAGGTTTGCATGAAATGAGAATAGTTCAACAAAATTTTATGTTCACATTTAGGAGAGCAATAAGACCATGAAACCAACCCCTAAAATTAAACAGAGGGGAGCGTAATATTTTTTATCAAATGACCTGAATGGTTCTTCTAAGTTTTGCTTTTCTGCCCACAGTGTGTAGGTCACCAATCCTCTGACTAAAAAAATAAGTGTTAGGCCAATCATCGAGACTTTCAAGAACCAATGAGGGATGAGATTATTCATCATTTCAAGGATTGATAGGGAACTAACAGGGAAAAGAGACATATAGGCATTTGCCCCTTCTTGATGATAGCCCCAAAGGAGTGGAATTAAGCCTGCGATGAATATGAGTGTGGCTACTAACATTGTTAAGCTGGCTTTTGGGAGTTTTGTCAGACCTTTTGTTCCAATGACCTTTTTTGCGAGGCTCTCATCATCTCGTCCTGGCCATTTTCCACCCATAGCCCAAAAAGCGTGGAGACAGGCAATCAAGGTTAAGATTGAAAAAATTAGAAGTGCGATTGATGTTGAAATGTTCATTATTCCCTCTGGCATTGCTTCTCGTTTGAAAGCTTTTTTAAGATGTTTTTTGGCGCCAGATTCCAAATGAGATTAGAGCTGACATACAAATAAAAATAATCCATTGAGGCATTAACAAGAGGGTTCCTAATTGGCTTAGCCCGTAAAAAATGAATAAACCTGCGAAGGCTAAATATTGAATAGATATCAGCAAACTTAAGTTTTTTAATTGAAGTGGTTTGAAAGCTGCCAGAAAAAGTCCTGTACTATTTATGACCAGAATAACGGTGACAGCATGCCAAAGTATTGACGTATAAGCTTTTAAAATTGTTGTTAAATTGGCATCTAGTATCGGCTCATGCACTTCGATACCCCCGCCATAAACATGCAATCCAATTGTAATTGTGGAAATCACAGCAGCTAACAAGATCGACTTACTCATCTCACGTCCTTAAAAATATAAACATTTCAACAACCATACGGTAGCGTATGTACGCTTTCTATTTGAATGTGTCAATACGCTAGCGTATAGATTCTCTCATGAATTTAAAAAAGACACTCACTTCTGAAGACTGGATTAGAGCTGCTTTTCGCGCCCTTACGCATGGAGGGCCAGGCGCTATTCGTGTAGAAGCCATTGCCCGTGAACTGAAAGTCAGCAAAGGTTCTTTTTATTGGCATTTTAAAGATGTCGCCTCTTTGCAAACTGAGATGCTGGAACATTGGCAACTTGCCGCAACAGAAGCGATTATAGAAAATGTTGATAGAAGTGGTGTGCGCCCATCGGAGCAATTACACTTACTTATACTGCTAGCAACGAGCGCTCGACATGAACCTTACGGTGGTGTTCTGGCTGAAGCAGCCATTCGTGACTGGGGACGTTATAACAAGCTGGCTTTTGATACGGTAAAGGCAGTAGATGAAAAACGGCTTAGCTACACTAAAGATTTGTTTTTAGGCTGTGGCTACTCTGAAAAACGAGCTACACAGAATGCTAATTTGCTTTACGGGTCTCTTATTGGTTTAGAAGGGCTGGCTTACCAACAACTGATTAATTTGCGTGAAGACATGCTTTATTTATTAGAACTTATCTTAAGAGCTGATTAGAAAGGCACGCTCCTATTGGGTGTTCTCAATTTTTTAATACCAATATCTGCACTAAGAAACTTTTTCTAATGATTTTCCTTTGCTTCTCTTATTCTCTTTTGGCTTCCAGCCTGGGCGACCAA
>CAXIDO010000520.1:0-1783 GCA_964022745.1 uncultured Methyloligella sp.
TGAAACCAATCAATTCACCTTCTCACGTCAGCTCGAAGACATTCACATGAATGTCGAATCACGTCTTAGAGAGCTCATAGGAGACGCAGCCGGCCGCCTACACACTGCAAGATCAAGAAACGATCAAGTCGCAACAGATTTCAAACTCTACGTCAGAGACACAATTGATCACTTCATAACTCAACTTGCAACGCTCCAGTTAGCATTAGCAAAAAAAGCTGAAGAACACGCAGATGTTGTTATGCCTGGCTACACACATCTTCAAACAGCACAGCCCGTAACATTCGGTCACCACTGTTTGGCTTATGTTGAAATGCTTGGCCGCGATCTTACTCGCTTTAAGGATGCGCGAAAAAGATTAAACGAATGTCCGCTCGGCGCAGCAGCACTAGCAGGTACATCTTTTCCAATAAATCGGAAAATGACCGCAAAAACCTTAGGCTTTGACCGCCCAACTGCTAATTCACTTGATAGCGTTGCAGACAGAGATTTCATACTAGAGACTTTAAGCGCAGCCTCAATAAGCGCTATTCACCTGTCTCGTTTTGCTGAAGAACTGGTTATTTGGTCATCTGCTGAATTTAATTTCATTAAGCTCTCAGATAGCTTCACAACCGGCTCTTCTATCATGCCCCAAAAACGCAACCCAGATGCAGCAGAACTCATCCGGGCGAAAGTTGGCCGCATCATTGGTGCCTTTAACGGGTTATCTATGGTCATGAAAGGCTTACCGTTAGCTTATTCAAAAGACATGCAAGAAGACAAAGAAATGGCCTTTGATGCGTTAGATAATTACTCTCTGGCGCTTGCAGCCCTCACCGGCATGATCGAAGACATGCACCCGAACAAGGAAAAAATGGCAGCCTCTGCTGGCGGCGGATTTTCAACAGCCACTGATATCGCAGATTGGTTGGTCCGGGTTATTAACTTACCCTTCAGAGACGCACATCATGTCACTGGCAGCATAGTTGCCCTAGCTGAAAAACAAAACCTGCGCTTGCATGAATTAACTCTGGAAGACATGCAATCGGTCGAGCCCAAAATCACGAAAGACATATTTAACGTACTTTCAGTCGAAAATTCAGTTAAAAGTCGCAAATCCTATGGTGGCACAGCGCCCACAGAGGTTCGAAAAATGGCGAAGAAGTGGATAAAATCACTGGAAAAATCAGTTTAAGCAAGGTAAGTTCATCACCAAATCAGATTTTCCAGCCAATTTATGAATTTGGCATTGAAATTTTGTAATGAAAGAGAAATTACAAAGTTCAAACGAATTGAAATAGACGTATGAGCACTTAAAAGGATCGCAAACCATGTTTCTGCGCACTGCAAAAGCTATTAATATTTTAGCTGGCTTGGCACTAGTACTTGCTGCTTTGTCACTCACAGCATGCGGTGTGAAGGGACCATTGGAAGCACCACCAGAAACTCAAACTGAAGGTGATGCACCTGTAGTTAAAGAGGAAAAACCACACAGAGGATTTATCCTTGATGGTCTCTTAAACTAAAAAGCCTTTAACTAAGAGAACCTTTGTAAACTAACAATAGAAAGAACAAGATGATGAAATAGCATCTCTTGTTCTTTCTGCTTTTAAACAGAAACAAAAAGAATAATTGATTTGAAAAACATCAAACCATCAGGTTATGGAAATAAGGTATCTGAAGAATTTCAACTAAAACCCCAGATTGCTGAAATTATAGTTAGAGAATCAGACAAAATTTTTGGTGGAATTGCAGGATTTGTTATTACGTCAGGTGATGACATCATGGCTCCAAATGCTGG
>CAXIDO010000521.1:0-1773 GCA_964022745.1 uncultured Methyloligella sp.
ATTAACACTCCGATATTCATTAGCGTGTTTGGATTGAATAAAATACTCAAAATCTAACTCAAAAATATCAACCAAATAAGATGGTGATATGGGATCAAGTAAATTACGAATATGGTTATCACTGGGGATATTGTCTACTTGGAAAAGGCTGCCCGCATTGTTTTTGCCTTTTGTTTCTTGCATGTGTTGCTGATGAGACAAGAAAGATGAACTTTGCGTAAAAAACACAGAGAATGCGCTCAGTGCAGCATCGCTAATCCGGTAAACACAGTTATTACCTTGACGCTTATCTGGAAGTAGGCTGAAATGGCTCTTCAGATAACCAATAAATAAATGGCTCTTCAGCAAAATCTGTGGGTGGATGGAGGCTCCTCTAGCTTACCAAGCTGATGATAGAGCGCTATCTGCAAGCAATCCAGTGTTTTAAAGCCGTATGCCTTTTTGATAGTGAGTTTTGCCTTGTTGTTTAAGCCTTCCACAGGGCCAGATGAGAGTCCTCCGGGCACACTAAACCAGTTCAAAATCAGCTCTTTATGATTGCGTAACATTTTGGCAACCTTTTGCATTGGTTTGAGCTCGGATTCCATTGCCATATCAGCCCAATCCTCTAAAAACTTACCAGCCCATGACTTGTACCTCATTGACCAGAACTCCTGAAAATCCTCTTTGAGCAAGTAGGCCTTGATAGATGACAAATTAATTTTGACCAGCTCATCTAAACGACCAGACTGCTTGTTACTGAGGTTTTCAGGGCGCTTCAATAAGATATACTTGGCTTTTTCCAACACATTATCATTACCCGAGTCTTTGAGTTCTTTCACTTCATCTCGCCGAACCTGATCGACAGCCTCATTGAATTTTTTGGCAATGTGGAACCTATCGAGGATATTAAGGGCATTGACACACTTTTTCTTAATCACTTTAAGGTATGGCTTCCACATATCGCTACACACAAACTGTAGCTTATCACAACGTTCTTTGCCGAAGTCTCTGAAAAAGCGAAGAAGCGTTTTGGCTTTACGATCTTTGCCGCACCAAAGCAGGCGGCGCACTCCCTTGTCTATTTGATAAACACACGTCAGGTAACGGTGGCCTTTAAATACTGATATTTCATCCACCCCTATTTGCTCTACACCGTCCCAGTTCCGATTCGCAAGCCCATAATCAACCACCGACTTAATCGAGCGGTATACCGTCCCCCAGCTGGTACCAAATATGACAGCTGTTTCAGACCATGATAACCGTTTAGCCCATCGAGATAGAAACAGTTGATAACTCTTGGTTATTTGCTCTTTACCATTACACCAAGGAAGGAGCTCAACTCGAATACCATGTGCTTTGCAAGTAACGCGTCTTGGGGCATATGCAAAGTAAACAGGGATATTCCAGAGGGGTACATATTGATAACGACGCAAGGGCTGTTTGTCATAGGATGGCGATGATTTATGGCATTCTGGACAGAGTCCTTTGGCGTTTTTTCTTGCCACTACATCAACAACAAGTGACAGGCTATTGCCTATTTGCTCAAAAGAACATTCGCCATACACAAATGATTTGAATTTCTCAATCCTATTTAGTATTGTCTTTATCAACATCACACCATCCTTATGCTCTATTTATTGATTTTTAGTCGAACCAATTAACATCATAATTTGATGTGATGTTCTTCCTATTGTTTAATTATTTACCCACAGATTCTGCTATAGAGCCTTGTATATAATCCCTAATACCGATAGATTTCTAAGAACAGATAGGGTCTTACCTAGCCAGTGC
>CAXIDO010000522.1:0-1760 GCA_964022745.1 uncultured Methyloligella sp.
CACGAAGGGCAAGCATTTTGTTCACGCTGTCAGTTGCAGCGCGGAATTTATCACGGCGATGAACCAATGTGACGCTGTTTGCAATTGGTGTGAGGTTTAGTGTCCAGTCTAGCGCGCTATCGCCGCCTCCTACAATGAGAAGGTCTTTGCCTTCAAAGTCAGACATTCTGCGAACTGAATAATGTACTGAGCCGTTTTCATACTCTTCGATGCCAGGAAGAGGCGGGCGTTTCGGTGTGAAAGATCCGCCACCAGCTGCGATCACGACATTCTTACAGATGAACTCTTGATTATCATCGGTTTTCAGATGAAAGCGACCATCTTCTAATTTTTCAATTTCATCAACACGTTGATTGAAATGGAACTGAGGATCAAACGGTTTGATCTGCTCCATCAAAGCGTCTGTTAGTTCCTGGCCAGAAATAATTGGGTAAGCTGGAATATCGTAAATTGGTTTTTCCGGATAAAGCTCAGCACACTGGCCACCTGGGCGGTCGAGAATATCAATGAGGTGACAACGGATATCTAGCAAGCCGAGTTCAAAAACGGCAAATAGACCGCAAGGGCCGGCGCCAATGATGACCACATCTGTTTCAATTGGGGAGTTTGACATAAGATTTTCTTCTTTAAAACGATTGTGCTCTGGAAGGTTTTCTATTTGAAGAAATTCACTCCAAGAGCTTTAAAATTTAATGTGATTTAAAAAATGATTTAGAATTGTTTTTCCGGTGTGTGAACAATCAAACCATCAAGCTCGTCTGTCACTTTGATCTGGCAACTCAAACGGCTATTCGCCCGAACATCAAACGCGAAATCCAGCATATCTTCTTCCATTTCTTCAGAAGCACCTGTCTTTGGGAGCCATCCCTCATCTACGTAGACATGACATGTCGCACAGCTGCACGCACCGCCGCATTCCGCTTCAATTCCGGGAATATCATTTTTGCGGGCCACTTCCATCACGGTCATTCCAGCTTCGCCCTCAACTTCATGTGAGGTGCCATTGTGTTCAATAAATGTAATTTTTGGCATGGATTTTCTAACCGCGCTCCTTGTTGTATTTACCTAACTTGTACGTACTTAATTATGCGCTTTTATTAATTGCTCGCGCTGTATCCAGTTAAGCACCAGATATATAAAAAAAATTCTTACTTTATTTAAGCCGCTCTTTATAAATTACCAGTCGCCTGGGGTATTTAATTAAACGGAACTATTCCAAGGCATTCCTATAATGCAATTAGCCTTTGGTTTCCAGTCTGAATTGCTTGAAAAGGGCCATATTTGACTTTGTTAACCCTTTGACATGTGCTCAAACGCCAAACAAGTGAAATTATTTTCAAAGCTTCTGGATTATTTGGGATGATGTTTTAATGAATGACGCATCTTTAAAAAAGTGATTTCACAGGCCTTTTTTCGCGAATATCTTGCTAGCTGACGAGGGCGCGCCACCTAGCAAACAGAGCAGACCTTAACAATTGGACAGAATGTCAAATAAGACCTTCGATATAAGAAACAGTTGTTTTGATTTCATCTTGCACATCATTTAGTGCATTTGTTTTTTCTTCCGATGATAGCTGCCCTACTTTTTGCTCATAGTTTTCAGCTATATTTCCAGTTTTCCATGCACCAATGGCTCTGGCAGATCCCTTGATAGTATGCAGGATATCTTGCCATTCTTTGTTGGTTTCTGCTGTTTTGAGACGTCTCAGACACTGCTGTGAGTGACTGACAAATAATCCCAAGACTTCATTTTCCAACTC
>CAXIDO010000523.1:0-1754 GCA_964022745.1 uncultured Methyloligella sp.
TAAAAATGATCAAAAGCAGCACAGAAAGCGCTCGCCAAATTGATGAATTAAAACAAACAATCAGTGAAGCAAAACGCAGGCAAAGCATCGCCAAGCGCGCCATCACACGCATAGAAAAATTACAAACCACACTCCAGGAAACCAAACCTCTAAACTCAAAAAGCACCAAAGCTCATTTGAAAGAAGAGCTCAAACTTTGGAGCAAGAGAAACAAAGACGCAATAACCCTGGAAAGCACTTCACAGCAGCAATTGCGCTTAAAAGAAGAAGCGGCAAGTTCAGAAACTCTAGAAAATTACGCAACCAGCTTCATCCGCACAAGAGGAGTGAACCTCCTTATAGCCATTCTTACCTTTGTTGGCACCTTTATGCTTTTAAGGGCCGTAAGCAAAATTGCGAGCATCTTCTTTCACAGACGCGGTATGAAACATAGTTTTTATACACGTCTAACAAGGCTAGTTTTCGAAATACTAACGATCATCGTCTCTACTTTAACAATGATGTTTGTTCTAAACTATTTAAATGATTGGATACTACTCGGTGTCGCAGCCCTTTTCACCATAGCGCTTGCATGGATAGGGCTAAACTTGCTTCCTGTAATTATCGAGCAATCCATTTTGCTCCTCAACCTGGGTGCCGTTCAAGAAGGCGAACGTCTGATGATTGATGGCGTCCCCTGGTTTGTAAAACGCCTTGATCACTACACCGTGCTAGAAAATCCAGATCTAGATGGCGGGCATTTCTCCGTTCCAATTAGAGAGCTGGTTGGTAGACACTCACGCCCACCAGCAGATGATGAAGCATGGTTTCCAACAAAAAAAGACGATTGGGTGCAATTAGAAAATGAAACAATCGCAAAGGTCATCATTCAAACTCCGGAATTGGTACAATTGATTGAACTAGGTGGTGCCAGAATAACCTTTAAAACAACTGATTTTCTCGATGCAAAATTGCGCAACCTCTCAACCGGTTTCCGCATCAAACTCGAGTTTGGCATTTCCTACAAACACCAAAAACAAGCAACAACTGAAATCCCAACTCAACTTAGAACCTATATTGAAGCTGGTATCAGTAAATATATCGGCAAGGAAAACATAAGAAACGTAGAAGTTGAAGTCCTTCGCGCCGGCCCCTCTTCCATTGATTATGAAATAGAAGCCGACTTTAAAGGCAATGTCGCCCCCAAATATGAAGACCTTGAAGCGGAATTAAGCAAACTAATGATCGAAGCTTGCAACACTTATGATCTCGAAATTCCATTCCCACAATTGGTCATCCATCAACCGACAAATTCATAATAATCAATCATGGTATTTATGATGTTTTTTATGCTTTTTATGTTTCTTAGATTTTAAAATAGAAATACCAACATCGACCCCAAGGTCGAGCAGCTCTTTGTTGGCATTTTTTTTCTTCTTGTAAATTTTGCAATAGCACTTCGTACTGTTCTGCACGCACTTGCCCTTATTGCCCTTAGCATCCGAGCATTTCTTACCGCGAATGCCCGCTTTGCATGTGGACTTATTATTGTAATGCTTGTGAAAACACCGATCTGGTTTATCTGCAAAAGCAGGCGAACTCTGCATAAAGAAGAAAAGAGCAACAAAACTAGTTATCGCTAATTTATAGAAAACAGAACAAATTTTTTGAGAACAATTCATAACCAACTCCTAACAATCAAGAGCGGCCTCATAACCCCAAAACCAACTATACACCTACCCAGAGAATTCTCATAATCCAGAAAGTAATTGAGA
>CAXIDO010000524.1:0-1743 GCA_964022745.1 uncultured Methyloligella sp.
AATAACCTTTTTAGATTAGCCTTCTCAGATTAGCCTTGGCGCGATTTAAATCTTGGGTTTGTTTTGTTAATTACATAAAGACGGCCACGACGACGTACAACGCGGTTATCCCGATGGCGCTTTGCTAGCGACTTAAGTGAATTTCTGATCTTCATTGTTTTAAATCCGATATCGTAAGTTAAATATGGCCCTAATTACGTTTAATGCGTTTCTTTGCTACAGGTGCCAGCGCCTCAATTTCAATATAACCTCAAACCATTCATACAAAAAAACTACTAAATTCAGTGTCTTATGTTCGAATGACTTATCAGGTCAAGGCAAACCAGTTTAGAGTAGAAAATAAACAACCGTAGTTAAGTCTAATATCTGTGTTATTAACGATTAAGCGTTAAAAAAACGAGCAATCGCACAAAAAACAGAGGCCAGCTAAAAAAACTGGCCTTTTCTAGGGGTTTAATGACATAGACCTCTAAAATTGTCAACTAGGGTCTAGGCCCCGTCTAGTATATTAACCAACTTTATTATGCTCTTTAATTTAGATTAAAGACTAACATATTGCTCCCTAGTATAAATAAGGGGCTTTGAGGGCGAAAAAATATGTATCTTTTAAAACATTCTCTATTAAAGTATGTTTTAAAGAGCTTAATTGATTGGGATCTTACATGCGCTTAACAGTTCACACCGACTATGCCATTAGAACTCTTATTTTTCTTGCCATCCGGGATGAAAAATTGGCTACTATCAGTGACATTTCTGAACAATATCAGATTTCTAAAAACCATATGATGAAAGTAGCTCAAGAGCTTGTTCATCATAAGTTTGTTATCAGTGAACGTGGGCGTAATGGTGGTCTTCGTTTGGCACGCGCAGCCTCTGAAATTAACCTGGGCGATGTCATTCAAAAAATGGAAGCTGACTTCTATCTTGTCTCCTGTTTAGATCCAGAGAAAAACAACTGTAAAATTGCAGGTAATTGCGGCGCTCAAACAATTATGCATGAAGCCATTACAGCTTTTTTTGAGGTCTTTAGGCAATATACTCTTGAAGATGCTGTGGTTAATGAGAAAAACCTCAAAAAAATGTTCCTCACGGAACTTGAGGTTAGTGAGACATAGAGCATTTTCACTTCTATTCATTTTTACACTTTTTATCTCATTTGTAATATATCTTCTGTGAGCAAGGTTCACTGGCATATCGCATAAAATTCTTGACTATGATATTTATTTTCAATGTTAAGAGCGCGGGAAATTCTAAAAAAAACATTTGGTTATGACGATTTTCGCAGTCATCAAGCTTCAGTAATTGAAACTTTGATTGGCGGCGGCGATTGCCTGACCCTTATGCCTACTGGCGGGGGTAAATCCCTTTGTTATCAGATCCCAGCGCTTGTACGACCTGGCACTGGCATTGTTGTCTCTCCGCTCATCGCTCTGATGCAGGATCAGGTTGATGCTCTTATTCAACTTGGCGTAAAAGCTGCTTTTCTCAACTCAACACAGACGCAAGCCCAACAACGAGATGTTCAGGACCAACTGCTCAATGGCTCTCTAGATCTTCTTTATGTTGCCCCAGAGCGCCTGCTTTCAAACCGAATGCTCGAACTCTTGGCTAGTGCTGACCTTTCTCTTTTTGCCATTGATGAAGCTCATTGCGTTTCTCAATGGGGGCATGATTTTAGGCCTGAGTACAGGCAGCTTTCTGCATTGGCTGATCTGTTTCCTCATGTGCCGCGCATTGCTTTGA
>CAXIDO010000525.1:0-1739 GCA_964022745.1 uncultured Methyloligella sp.
TGTTTTTAAATATTAAAACTTCAAGCCTTTTTCATGCTCATCGTCCGCCAGGGCCTTAACTCGACCATGATAGATGTAGCCACCGCGATCGAAAACAACTTCTTCGATACCATCTTCTTTGCCGCGCTCAGCAATAATGCTTCCAATTTCTTCAGCAGCTTCGATATTGCCGCCTTTTTTAATTTTATCACGAAGTCCCTTTTCAATGCTTGACGCAGAAACTAGGGTCTTGCCTGATTTATCGCAAATAATTTGCGCATAGATATGTTGCGAAGAGCGATGAACTGATAGTCTAGGCCGCCCGTTCGAGACGCGTGCTAAAGTGCGGCGCACTCTTGCTTTACGACGTTCAAATGTAGATTTTGCAGAGCTCATGAGCTTATCTCTTACTTCTTCTTACCTTCTTTGCGGAAGATATATTCATCTTTATATTTGATGCCTTTGCCTTTGTAAGGCTCTGGCGGACGATAGCTGCGAATTTCCGCCGCTACCTGACCAACAACTTGCTTTTCAATACCAGAAACAACAATTTCAGTGTTAGATGGACATTCAATTTTGATGCCCTCTGGTAAATCATAATTTACATCGTGGCTAAGACCAAGTTGCAGTGAAAGACTTTTGCCTTTCATCGCGGCCCGATAACCAACACCATTGATTTCGAGTTCTTTTTTATACCCTTCAGAAACACCAACAAGGATGTTTTGAATCAATGTACGTGACATACCCCACATGGAGCGTGCGCGTTTGGTTTCCCCAACAGGTGAAACCTCAACACTACCATCAGTCATCTGGGCGGTAACATCGTCAACCAAAGTAATTGAAAGCTCACCCTTGGAGCCTTTTGCTTTGACTGTTTGGCCGTCAATCTTGACTTCCACACCAGACGGGACCGCAATTGGTTTCTTCCCGATTCTTGACATGGGCTTACCCTTCCTTCTTCAGCAACGCAATTAAAATACGTTGCACAAAATTTCACCGCCAACATTTGCTTCACGAGCATCAGAATCTGACATAACACCCTTAGGTGTTGAAAGAATAGCGACACCTAGGCCGTTAGCAACCATCGGAACATTCTTAACCGCTGAATAAACACGGCGACCTGGAGTAGATACCCGGCTAATAGAGCGGATAACTGGATCACCATTGTGATATTTCAGTTCAATTTCAATTTCTGACTTTCCATTGCCATAATCGATTTGCGCGTATCCGCGGATAAATCCTTCTTTTTGAAGAACATCCAAAACGCGTGCACGTAGCTTGGAAGCCGGTGTTGCAACTTTGCTTTTGTTGCGCATTTGAGCATTTCTAATTCGGGTTAGCATATCCCCGAGTGGATCTGTCATTGTCATGAACAGGTCTCTCCTTACCAGCTTGACTTTACCATTCCAGGCATAAGACCTTGATTGGTCAATTCCCGTAGCGCGATGCGCGATAGTTTAAGCTTTCTATAAAAGCCGCGTGGGCGGCCAGTTAATTGACAACGGTTGCGCATCCGGTTTGGACTTGAATTGCGCGGCAACTCAGCCAGCTTCAGTTGCGCTTTAAAACGCTCTTCAGCCGGTAAACTTTTATCTCTAGCAATTTCTTTTAAACGAGCACGCTTAGAAGCATTTGCCTTTACAAGGCGTTTGCGTTTTACATCACGCTCGATCATTGATCTTTTTGCCATTTATTCCTCCGTTTGTTCCTCATATTATGAGAACAGTTAGTCTCTAAAGTGTGAGATTATTTGTCCTCAG
>CAXIDO010000526.1:0-1722 GCA_964022745.1 uncultured Methyloligella sp.
CTTATCTTATCTGTATCTCTTGTTTTGATTGTTGGCTGCTTTGGTCTTCTTCTACTCAGTACCGGGACTTTTATTCATCATGTCTTCAACGAAACTATCTCCCCTGTTTATGGAATGATAGGGTTCTGCCTTCTTATCGTTTTACATTTTTCATTTGGACAATATCGTACGTTTTTGTCCATCGTGTCTTTTCAGTTTTTTCTATTTGTTGTTGGAGTGATATGTCTCTCTTTGATCATATTCATGCTAGATGGAGGTATTGACGGGTTTATCAGTGAGTTAGCAATTTCATCTTCAAGAGAAGCGCCCTTAATTCAAATTGATTTATTTGGCTCTCAAGACATTAAGGGGATAGAAGCTTGGTCTTTCCCTTCAAATCATTTTTTGAGTTTTACTTTTTTGATCAGCTTGATGGGGGTACAAATGTCACCGCTTTTCAGTATGCTTGCCCTTCAAACAAGAGATGCAAACGCAATTGCCCACGGACAAGTTTGGCTTTCTGGTTGTTTGTTTGGCGGACTATTAATTGTTGTTTCTATTTTCATAGGACAGGGTGCACAGATAGCGCAGTTAGCACCCGCTCAATCTCTTGGAAGCTCTCAGTCAGTTGATCATTATTTAAACTTTATTCCTCAGCTCTTAAAACAAATACAAGCTGTGTCTCCTTTCCTTTTTGGCTTCATTTCTCTAAGTGTGTTCGCTGCACTGCATATGACTGCTGCTCTTCTACTGAACCTCCTTTCAAATTTGATCGCCCGAGATCTTAGCAAAGCTACTATTTTCACCACTCGTTTTGGTCCGGAAACAAGCAGTAGTACTGCGCATTTTTTGTCTGCGCTGCTTTGCATTCTTTTAGCTCTCATCACCTTAGTTTTGGTAAGCAAGTTTCCAAACGCTTTTCTTCCTATGGCTACTTTAGGGATTGCGTTCTCGTTTCAAATGGTTCCTGCTCTAATTGGGGTTTGTTTTGTCCCATGGTTTACTGGGAGAGCTATTCTTGCCGGATTGATTGCAGGGTTAATCGCTGTTTTACTAACAGATCAGACCAATGGAGCGATTTCAGCCGTTCTCGAAATCCAATTGCCATTTGGATCTCACCCTTACAATGTCTATTCCGCCGTTTGGGGGGCATTGGTCAATTTGATGGTTGTCATTTTTGTTTCATCGTTCACACAAAACCGAAATGGTTTAGAGCGGCGAACTGAATTTCATTATTTTCTTGAAACATATTTTAATAACCAAACACCCCGCCCCTTTCTATTACCTTTTGCCTGGTCTGTTACATTTGTTTGGTTTTTCTTTGCCATAGGGCCAGGCACTTCAGTTCAGAGCACTTTTTTAGCATTTGATTTATTTGGAAGTCAGCTTCTCTCATTTTGGATTTGGCTAGGCTTTTGGTGGGCCTTTGGGGTTTTTATGCTTTGGCTCTGGGCTTATCCACTTCAGTTCAGCCGTTTTTCTGGGAAGTCTTCTTTTCTCTCACGGCTATTTTAAGTGCTATCGCATTTAAGCCTCCGAGGGGCGGTATTTTTGCCTGTGCTTCAGGTTGCCTACCAACAACCGCGCTAAGCGCCGGGCTACGCTGATGCTTCACCATGTCCCATTGCTTGAAGAAGGCAGTGCTCCTTCTTCGGGTAATTAATTTTGCGCTTTAGGTTGCCCACCAGCAACCGCGTTTTTTAGTGCCGCTTCAGATTGCCCACCAGCAACCGCGCTCCTGAA
>CAXIDO010000527.1:0-1721 GCA_964022745.1 uncultured Methyloligella sp.
TTATTGAGCCTTAACGTTTGTGTCGTTGCCAATTGTTTTTGCGGCGCCTTGTTTCTTACAGATGGGCTTCCCACCTTGCGGACCTGCGTTTGTGTTACTTTAGGTTCGTTTACAGCCGATTGATTCGTTTTGGTTCTAGGCGCCGCTCTAGTCGTTTTAGCAGGCTGTTTACTTACAGTTGCTTTTGTACTTGTTGCTCTACTTGTGGATGATGTCGTCTTTTTCTCTACCGCCATTTTCATGCCTCCTTGATAACAAACACTATGGATCTATTCAGATTTCGTTTTTACCGTAAAACTCCAGCTTGTTCTCTTCCAAGCAATTATTTCTTCTTCTAACAAGTAAGCTGATTGTGGGTGCTCTCCTGCCCAGTCATTCAAGACCGTTAACTGAATGGTATTGTCTTTAAATGACAAATTGTCAATTCCACGCAAATCTGGCTTATTGCGTGAGTGACACAAGATAACAGCTAATCTTAGGCATGCTAATGAGGCAATTAAACAATCATCAACCATTGTTAAATCTAGTTTTTTCAATTTTCCTCTCTGACCGAGCACCAACAAACTCAGATGATGCAGCTCACTTTGAGAAAAACCCATTAATTCAGTATGGTCCAAAATGTAAGCACCATGAAGATGTGAGGCGGCATGTGAAATAATACTACCTATTTCATGGCATTGTGACGCCCAAGATAGCAACCTCCGTTGATCCTTAATTTCGCTCTTTTTATATTTAAGATCCTTTGCTATAAAATCAAATAAATAAATTGTTGCTTCTTTTACATTTTCTGCATGTGTTGTATCGACTGGGAAGCGTCTTAGCACTAAATTAATTGATGCTTCTTTTGTGTAGACCAGACCATCGCTTGCTTCTGCGGCCATATCATAGAATAAGCCGTGTCGCAGCGCACCGCGTGCAACATGCAAAGTGTCTATCTTCAAGAGATCAAAAATTGCTCTTAGAACACTTAACCCTCCTCCGATTACAGCATTACGCTCTTCTTTCAATCCATCAAGTTTTAACTTACTGGTGTTTTTAGCATTAATTAGTTCTTTTCGAAACCAATCAAGTCCCTCCTTAGTAATCACGCCTTCATCAAAACCTGCTTGCGCCAACACATCCCCTACTGCGCCAACCGTACCTGATGCACCATAAGCTTTGTCCCAGTGTTTGCGACCATACTGGTCGGCAATCACATCCAAAAAAGACTTGGCAGCAACCTCGGCACGTTTTAAATTACGCTCAGAAAGCTCACCTTCAGGAAAGTATTTTAGCGACCATGCAACAGAGCCAACTCTCAACGATTCAGTTTTCAACGCATCAAATTGTTGCCCTAAAACAAATTCTGTTGATCGCCCGCCAATATCAATTACTAAGCGCCGCTCATCTGATTGTGGCAAAAAATGGCTAACTCCTTGATAAATAAGTCGCGCCTCCTCTACCCCAGAAATGACTTCGATGTTGTATCCCAATGCCTTTTTTGCTAAATCAAGAAAGAAATCTCTATTCCTGGCTTCTCTGAGTGTTTGTGTAGCGACCGCTCTGACATTCTGTTTAGAAAATCCTTTCAGTGCTTCACCGAACCGTTCCAAGCACTTAACACCTCTCTCAAGTGCAGCGGCATTCAGGTTGCGATTCTCATCGAGATCACCTCCCTGCCTTACAGCCTCTTTAATATAATCCACACGTTGTATTTGCCCGCCAACATAGTGCGCTATTTC
>CAXIDO010000528.1:0-1718 GCA_964022745.1 uncultured Methyloligella sp.
CCCGCATTGTTACCTTAGTAAGCGACGGTAAAGAAACGTGTGAAGGAGACCCGTGCGCCGTAGCTCGTGCATTAGCTGAAGCTGACGCAAGCCTCGTCATCCACACAATCGGCTTTGCCGTCGATGTCGCTGCTCGTTATGAGTTACAATGCATCGCCAAAGCAGGCAGAGGCACATATTTTGAAGCAGATGATGCTGACAAACTAGCTGAAAAACTATCAGAAGCTGTTAAAACCATCGCAATTGAGCTTCCAAAAGAAGTGAAGGTCAAAGAGAAAAAGCCAGGCCGCTTAACACTGAAAAACCCATCAGCAAGCCGCCATAAAGTTTACAATTCTAAAACCAATAAACAAGTTGGACAATTAGATGCAGTAACCACCTCAATGGTCCTTCCTTCAGGGTTTTACAAAGTGAAATTTGGCAATGCCTATTGGCGTAGCATTGAAGTCGTAGATGGCGAAACAACATTTATCGAAACAGCCATTGTCAAATTACCAAGTGCAAGTTTTAGAGGACATAAAATTGTCGATTGGGAAACAAATGAAGAAATTGGCAAACTCTCATCGTTTGGAAATTCAATGAATTTGCTGCCATCAAGCTTCAATATCATGTTTGGTAAATTAGCTATAAAGGTGGTTTTAAACCCAGGTGAAGTCAAAATTATTGATGCCGGCTCCGTCCAATTCAAAGGCTTGCCCATCAATAGTCGTTATATTTACGACGAAGAGGGAAATGAAGTGACCTCAGTGTCTTCAACTCACTCAGCAGCAACATTACCACCCGGAAAGTACCACCTGGAGCACAATGACAAAAAATATCCCTTCACAATTCCTGAAGGAACACAAAAAATAAAAATCCATCTTAAATAACTACAAAATGTACAAAAATGGCCCTTCGATATGAAAATACGAAGGGTCATTTTTATTTTCCAACCTAAATCAGCAATATCCATCGATAAAAAACATTTTATCGGTCCAATTATTCGCTCTAAATAATAAAAAAACACCGCAATAACAGACGATTGTAAAAATAAATGTGTTTTTTTCAAAAGAGCGTCATAAACCGCTTGAACTCAAGGGCATTTATGATGTAAGCCTGTCGGCGGAGAGGTGGCCGAGTGGTCGAAGGCGCTCCCCTGCTAAGGGAGTAGGCGGTTTGTCCCGTCTCGAGGGTTCGAATCCCTTCTTCTCCGCCATTCTTACTTTTGCCTATCTTCTGATAATACACTGAATTATATGTATTTTTCTCTGTTTTTCTAAATCGAATCTTGTTTCTGCCATTTTTTTGTGTAACAAAATGTACAACATTTTGTGTAACAAATCAGGATTCATGTCAGCAGAATATCTCACAAAACGCGGTTCTTATTGGCAGTATGTACGCCGTGTACCAGCTTACGTTGAAGCATTAGATACAAGAAAATTTATTCGCCTCTCAACAAAGAAACAGATTAAATCAGAAGCTCTCATCGTGGCAGATCGGATCAATCGCGAAACCGAAGCCTTTTGGCAGTCCTTGTTAACAGATAAAGCTGAAACTTCACTTGCCAGATATGAAAGCGCCATCAATCGAGCTCGTATCTTAGGTGTTCAATACAAACCTATGATGGAATTGAAGGAGACCAAAACAGATGAGATCATTGAGCGCATACAAACATTGGAACAATCCCGCCTTATTGCCAATCGGCCTGCGGTAAGCGCCGTTCTGGGCGGTGTTGAAAA
>CAXIDO010000529.1:0-1712 GCA_964022745.1 uncultured Methyloligella sp.
GGACCATCCGCTAGCGCTAGAGAATGTATCCAGCTATGTGAGTTTCAAACAATCGGAACTTAGTGAGTGGGACTTCATCAGCGAGTTAACGAAGCGGACCGGATGTTGGCTTTTGCTTGATGTGAATAATGTTTTTGTGTCTTCCTATAATCACGAATTTGACGCAATGGAATTCATTAACGGTATCCCTGAAGATCGTGTTGTTCAATTCCATATGGCTGGGCATAGCGATTACGAGACTTATATTGTTGATACCCATGATGCCCCTGTTCGGGATGAGGTTTGGGATTTATATAGAGCTTGCCAAAAACGTTTTGGCCCTGTGTCTACGATCATTGAGCGCGATGACAATATCCCTCCTCTTGCTGAGCTGATGCCTGAGCTTGAGAAAATCAGAGCCATTGGGCAAGAAATTCACCCGCAACTGAAATCACAAGCTGCCTAGGCTTTTTCTTATCGGCATGAAACAAATCAATAAAGCATTCCATGAGCACACTTAACTATGAGCACACTTAAAGAAATTCAAGATAAATTTCAAAAATCAATTTTGCAGCAAGATGCAACAATTATCGATGAAATTGTCGATACCTCAAAAGAAGAACGTGCTGTTTTATTGAATGTCTACCAGCATGCTTACGGGGCACGGCTTATTGAATTTCTAGAAAATGATTTTCCGAAAACCTTTGCCTATATGGGTGATGAGAATTTTAATCATATTGCAAAAGACTATTATGAAACTCATCCTTCTGATAATCCCAATGCGCGATGGTTTGGGAGGTTTTTCCCTGAATTTCTAGCAAAGCATCCTGAGTTAGTTAATAACCCTGAATGCGGGGAACTTGCGCATCTTGAATATGCTCTTGGCACTGCTTTTGATGCACCTAACACGAAGCCGTTGACTAAGGCTGACTTTGCGCAATTGTCGCCTGAAGACTGGCCAAACCTTAATTTTAGGGCTCACCCTTCAACTACAAGACTATCTTTAAAAACCAACGCGTCTGAAATTTGGTCTTCGTTGCATAAAGAAGAAGAGTTAGTTGAGAGCAAATCAAAAGCACTTATTATCGAGCTGATTGCATGGCGCGGTGATAATATGGCCCGCTTTAGAACTATGAGTTATGACGAAGCGATGATTTGGGATGAAGCTCTAAAGGGAGCTAATTTTGGGCAGATTTGTGAAATGCTTGGCACTTACTGGCCTTCTGAAGAAGCGCCTTTGAAGGCTGCAGGTTATTTGCAAGCCTGGATTGCTTCTGAATTCTTGATTGATCCAGCTTAAGTTAACTATACCTCTGCCTCCTTCTATAAGACTTATTTCATCAACGGCTTTCTTATCTAAGAGGGTTTGTTTACCACTTTTACAAATCAACCTATTTTCAGTCTTATTTTTCCTTTAAAACAAATCAGTTACCGGATTTTTCTATTAAAAAACATGAAAAGGAATAATAAGAATGGCTGTATTAAAAGTTATTGAGACAATGGCTAGTTCAACTAAATCTTGGGAAGATGCTGCAATGAATGCGGTTAAGCGCACTTCTAAGACCGTTGACAACATCAAATCCGTATGGATCCAAGATCAAAGCATTATTGTTTCTAAAGGTGGCAAAGCCAAAGAATATAGAGTGACTTGTAAAATTTCTTTTGAAGTGACTGATTAATCTTTGTTTCTCAGCAGCCATTACACAGAATTCCTGTGTTTTGGCTTATGAGCT
>CAXIDO010000530.1:0-1712 GCA_964022745.1 uncultured Methyloligella sp.
GCGTTAATTTTCTTTTTCTTTTGAAGCAGCGCCATATACTCAACAAGTGTGATTGATGAAAATTGGGTATTCACCTCGTCGAAAAACCAAGCCGGACGGTTTTGTTGATTTAAAGTTAGCTGCGGTACATAGAAATCATCAACTTCAACTATGTTATCTAGTTCGTTTTGCTGAGGTTCTAATTTATAAGCCTCTTCTAGTTCCGTTTTACCTTTATTTTGCAGTTCAGTACCAGCTTCACCGGTAAGTACTTTCATTTGTGAACTGCAACCTGAAACCGCCAGTGCTATGGCAAGAGCTACAATAGATACTTGGTTTTTCATTTACCCAATGCCCCTCGTGGAAGAATTTCTATGACATCATTTCCGTACTTCTTAGCTCCCAAGCCATACGACTTAAGAATTCGGCTTAAAATGTGCTGATATGTTTGCCCTTCTGCGGTGAAATCATTTACCCACTGTAAATTCTCATCAGCAGTCCAGATGAATGTTTGAATTTCGGGAGCATGAATAGACAGGAAAGTTTCAACTTGATCCTTCAATCTACCTTGATGGAAATCGAAAATGATTTTTGTAACTTCAGGGGCAGCGACAACAACTGACTCAGCAGGCTCTACCGTTTCTAAAGCAGATTGCGAGGATGGCTTTAAAGCTTTGTTACCACCTTGTGCAATTTCCGAGATTTCTGGTACAAGAGACTCATCTAATGACGGCACAATCTGCTTAATCTTGTTTGGCGATTGATGAGCAACTTCTATTGGTTCATTGGTTTCTTTTGCTTTCTGTTGCACTGCTACTTCTAAAGCAACTGCCGCCTCAAAAGCTTCCTTTTGGTCTTCAACTTGTGAGGCCTTTAAGTCAGCTTTATAAGATGCTAGCTGAGCTTTACATTGGCCCACATAATCAGTGCCAGTAGATTGCGCATGAGCTTGCATAGTCAGCATGTAACATGTGCTTACAACACCCACGAGCATTTGCTTTTTGTACATTTGTCGTCGCCTATTTCATTCGGATATGAACACTTTAACGACCGTAAAAAACGCGGCAACGACTTTCCGGATATGGTGAAATTTAACTAAGCATTTATGAAGGTTAGGGGATTTTAGTTAAAAAAAAACGCCATCTACGTGGCGTCTTCCTCAGTTTTGGGTAGGTCAAATTTTCTCTCTAGCCAATCGTAAAACTCAGTCATCCATGAAACCAGTAATTCCCAATCTTGCTGGTATTCTTGCAAGTAACTTTCTGAGGCCTCGACACGCTCCACCCCATCGTAAAACATGTCTCTTGGTTTAACTTTTTTAAGGTACCCTACATTATTCAACGTGAACCCAATCCGCTCTTGATAAGACACTGCTATGTCGAAAACCTGCTTACCGTGATTCATTAATATTTTGACTTCTTCACTCTCCAAGTCTTGCTTAAATAATTTAGCTTTAGCGTCTTCGGGGCTTTTCAAAGATGCTTCATTGCCAAGCTCTAATTCATCTGGAAGAACTGATTTAGGGTTATAAAGCCACTGTGTGAGAATTGTTTCTGCAGGGTTTGCTACAAACGGATGGACTTTAAATGACGGTGCTAATTTTCTAATGATTGAAACCGTTTTTTTAATAACGGTATCTGTCCCTACGGTGTCGACATACATCCGATTTTTTAGTGGATCTAGAACAAGGTTAATTCGTGCTTCATCGGGTGATTTTTTGGATAGTTCTTCAC
>CAXIDO010000531.1:0-1709 GCA_964022745.1 uncultured Methyloligella sp.
GAAGATACTGATCGCAAGAAACGAGAAGGTTCTCGCAAGGGAAAACAGTTTGTTCCTAACACAGAGAAGGCTAAAAAAGCAGGCAAAGCTGCTAGGATGTATAAACAAAAGGGCAGTAAATAGTTAAATGTCTGACGCTAAAGCTCGTCTTAAGGAAATCATTGACGCTTATGTAGAGCGCGATGGTGGAGCTGGTATCGACACAGGCATTGTTGCGTCACATATTGCTCAGATGAAACTCTTTGGTGTACGCCAAGGGGTGGAATTTTTCCCATCACAAGATAACTTTGGTAACCAACGTAAAGACTTTATCGATAAAGTTGTTAAATATAACAAGTTAGATACACGTCTTGATTCAATTTGGGATTACTTTTTATGTGATGGAAAGGGACTTTTTTATATTCGACCTACTGAAAATAATTATCGTCTTTACTATTTCCGTAGCCATGAGTATCGCTCTTACTACAACGTCGATGGTGAGCTAGAAGAAGTTGTTATTATCTATAGCTATAAAGTTAAGAAACCAAACTCTGGTTTCCAGGATATCGGCACCTACAACCTAACTGGAGATCCCAATCAAACTCCAGGACAAAAACGTTATATTCGTTTATCAATCAAAGCCAATACTATTGAAGAGACACATTCAGAAGGCGAGATGTCTTTTGATAATGTCAATATTCAAATGCCAGGTAAAACTGAAAAGTTTCCCAATGTTTTACGGTTTATTCCCTGCGTTGAAATTTTTAATAACCCAAAAGGGTTCTCCATGGAAGGCAGTGGAGAATTTGATGCGTTAGCTAATCACATTGTTATTCATGACAGCTTAGTTCATAACATGCGGAAGAACTTACAATTCTTCGGCAACCCAACACTACTGTCATCTCGTCCCAAAACTGATTTGATGGAGTCAGGCGGCGATGGTGCAGCACAACGCCCATCGATTGCAGCTAATTCCGGATTTACAAGTCCAGCAAATTTAAGTCGATCCACATTCAAACAAGATCCAGTTAGTCGTGGTGTTGATGGTCAAATCAGAGTTCCAAGAGTTATTGCAAACCTTGAACCAAATGATCGTGTTGGTTACATCGTACCCGATGCAATTTCTGGCGACCAAAATGCGTTTGTACGTCAATATCGAGAAGAAATTCGTACAGCCCTAGGTGGTGTTGATGAACTTTCAATTAGTGCTGGCGTCACTGCAACGGAATACAAATCATTATTTGGACGAGTGTCTGCTACATCCAAGAAAAAAGCAAATGCAATTTATACGCACGGTTTGTGTCGTTGTCTTGAACTAATTATTTATCAAGAAGAACAGTTATTTAAAGATACTCTTGCCGCTGCAGCAAAGTTTGAAAAGCCTATTCAGCCCCCTGAGAATGCATCTGCAGAAGAACAGCAAATGTATAAACAAGCCTTAGCTGCATTTGACGCACAAATGAAAAAGCTTATGATGGCTTGTGTCCAAGCACAAATGGTACCACCTGGTGTTAAAGGTTTAATTCCAGACGGTGATATCACAATGCTTTGGCGCTGGCTGGGTCCTGTTTATGAGGACTCAACACAAGACATCCTGAACAATTCAATTGTTGTAAGAAACTTACAGGAATTAGGAGTTGATAGCATAGAAGCACTGAAATATCTTTTCCCATCAAAAACCGATGAGGAAAGAGCGGAAATGCTTTCGGGCTTCCCGTTCAGGATGGTCA
>CAXIDO010000532.1:0-1701 GCA_964022745.1 uncultured Methyloligella sp.
TATCCAGCAAGTAACGAATCATTTGTTTATATATTTTGATGCTGTAAATGTTCTCTTCTAGCAACGCATAATCATTTACTACCTGGCAAACGATAAGGGCTGTTTTGTTTTTCTCTTTAAATAAAACCTTTTCTCCCGCTGGAGGTTGGGTTACATTCTTATTTTTCAAGTTTTGATAAATATTTAGAGCTTTTATATGCTGCCTTCTTTTTGGTACGATTACAAAATTCTCCAAGATTTTCTCATAAATGTTTTTAAATTTTATATCTGAATTATTGGCGATGTGGCCATATTTCTCTTCAAAATAAAAGCGATTACTACTTAGAGTGCCTTCAATAACAAAATTTCGACATTGGGTTTGCTTAACGTATTCAATCACTGCTTTTTGATAGGTTGAACTGCCTGAAAATACGACGCTACAATGCATTACAGGTAATTTTTCAAACTGTTCCGCCCAATAATTAATCCAGAACTTTGCTGCCGCTAGGTTTAGCCTGAACTCTACAGGGTAGTTTTTGATATAATAATCAATTCGGCAATCAGCTTTCCAATTAAGTACTTCACAATCAAAGTTTTTATAAGTTACGAGAAGTGTAAGCATTTCTTTTTCGCAAATTGAAAATAAGGAAATTTCAAATTCCTTCATATTCAAAATCGCTTCGGAAGAAAGAAGAGAAAGGCTTGTTGCTATTTTTTGTATTTTTGAATCGCTTTCATAACGGCCATATCTTGCAACTTGCTCAAATGATAAATCTGTTGTGAATATCTCATGTTTTTCGATCGCTTGGTAAAGGGATGGAAAGTTTTTCTTATTTATATTGATAGTTTCAGTTAGTAGTACTCTCATTTAATTTTCTACCTTCTGCATAATAACCTGCAAAATATCATGAATAGGTATCATATTAGGCCCATCACTAGGTGCATTGTCAGGGTCTTCATGCGTCTCGATAAAGATCGCTGCACAACCAATCGCGATTGCCGCCTTTGCAAGTATTGGTACAAAGCGACGTTCGCCGCCGGATGATGTTCCCTTGCCACCCGGCTGCTGAACTGAATGCGTTGCATCAAAGACCACCGGATAGCCCGTTTCTGCCATTATCGGCAGTGATCGGAAATCCGTAACCAGCGTGTTATAGCCAAAGCTGGTTCCGCGCTCACAAAGCATAAGGCGCTCATTCCCAGTCGAGGCGATTTTGTCTGCGACGTTTTTCATATCCCAAGGTGCTAAAAATTGGCCCTTTTTCACATTGATAGCGGCCCCGGTATTTCCGGCCGCTATCAATAGGTCTGTCTGGCGGCATAGAAAAGCCGGGATTTGCAGGATGTCTACGACTTCTGCAACGGGCTGGCATTGCTCCGCTGTATGAACATCAGTCAGAACGGGGCATCCAAAGCGCTCTTTGACTTTGGCGAGGATTTCAAGCCCAGCTTCCAGGCCCACGCCACGAGCCGTCGAAATGGACGAGCGGTTTGCCTTGTCGAAGCTTGATTTGTAGACGAAGGAGACACCCGCTTTTTCAGCTACCTCCGCGATCTTCTCTGCCATCATTAGAGCATGATCCAAACCCTCAATCTGGCAAGGCCCAGAGATTAATACAAATGGTAGTTCATTTCCAAAAACAACATTGCCTACCGAAACTTGCTTTTGCATAACGTCGTTATTCACGGATCATCTCCAACATATTTTCAACCATCGGAATA
>CAXIDO010000533.1:0-1670 GCA_964022745.1 uncultured Methyloligella sp.
ATATGCTGCTTTTTTATTTTCAAGTTATCTTCATTATCTAATATAAGCGAAACTTATGAAGCTTCTGCCATTGGATAATCATGATAGCCAAGTTGTTCAGAAACTCGCTTACATGCATGTTGCAGTAAACCAACATAATAAGGCATTCTGCTTTCATCAAAGCGAATCGTTGGAAATGAAATCGACAGCCCAGCAATCACATGACCAAAACGATCATATACTGGTGCGCCAATGCAACGTAAACCTGGCTCTTGCTCTTCGTTATCTTCCGCATAACCTTGTGTTTTCACACGCTTTAACTCTGCAAGAAGCTGATCCACATTGTCATGGGTTTTTTGAGTATGCTTAACAAATTTCACATTTTTTAAGGTTTCACGCACAAAAGATTCATTACGCTCAGCCAGTAACACTTTACCAATCGCCGTACTATAAAGTGGGTTACGACGACCAATGCGCGATTGCATGCGCAGATTATAGCCAGAATCAATTTTGTGGGTATAAATGATTTGGTCAACATCTAACGCCCCTAAGTGAAGCGCTTCATTGGTTTGCTCAGAAATATGGCTCATCTCTTTATCGGCTAAAGAAATCAGATCAACATATTCTAACGACTTAGCACCTACCTCAAATAACTTCAAAGTAAGCGAATATTTATCGGCTTCACCTTCTTGGTCAACATAGCCCAACATTTTCATCGTTTGCAGAAAACGATAAGTGGTACTTTTTGACATCAGTAAGCGCTGGGATAGTTCGGTAATACCGATATTTTTTTGCTCACCAAGTGCTTGAAGAATACCAAACACTTTCATGACTGATGACACGGCATCGGGTTGTTTTGCTTTTTCCATTAGAGTTGACCTTGAATTTGATTAGACCTTAAAAAGCCAGTCATCATTGTTATCGTTTTATCATTCTATATCCTTTATCGATTTTTTTGAAATGCATGGTTCAAAAAAATGAAACACAAATCACTTTAATATATAAAACACGATTTAGGTCACTTTTTATGAAACGGCTTTTTATTTTTAATTGAAATGGCGTTTCACTATTGCTATTGTTATCTCACTTGCTGAGGGATACACCTCAATATCAATAAACTTACTGGCTGAAAAGCTGAATTTAAGGACACGTTATGATTTTGAACTCTTTTGATCTACAAGGTAAAGTGGCTATCGTTACTGGTTGTGACACCGGCCTTGGTCAAGGTATGGCTTTAGGTTTAGCGGAAGCTGGCTGTAGCATTGTTGGTGTTAACTACACAGCCCCAGAAGAAACGATTGAAAAAATGAAGGCAGCGGGACACAAATTCTTAGACGTTCGCGCTAACTTACTAAAACAAGACGAAATCCCAGCCATCATTGATGCCGCTATTACTGAGTTTGGCAAAGTTGATATTCTCGTGAATAACGCAGGTATCATTCGCCGTGAAGATGCCATTGAATTCTCAGAGCAAAACTGGGATGACGTAATGAACATCAACTCAAAAACAGTCTTTTTCATGTCTCAAGCGGTTGCTAAGCAATTTATCTCTCAAGGTAATGGCGGCAAAATTATCAACATCGCTTCTATGCTTTCTTTCCAAGGCGGGGTTCGCGTGCCTTCTTACACGGCATCCAAAAGTGCGGTTATGGGTATTACTCGCGCCATGGCAAACGAGTGGGCAAAACATG
>CAXIDO010000534.1:0-1670 GCA_964022745.1 uncultured Methyloligella sp.
CTTTCAATAGGCGCCCTTCTAGCAGTTTATAAATTTAAAGGACGCACACTCTGCCTCATCACATTAAGCGCTCTCATGGGGTTACCCCCTGTGGTGGTCGGGCTCATTGTTTATATCTTCCTTTCAAATTCAGGCCCCCTTGGTATTCTTGGCCTTCTTTACACCCCAACAGCAATGATCATAGCTCAGTCCATTTTGATCACACCAATCATTGCCGCACTGACGCGCCAAACACTAGAAGTCATGCACAATGAATATTATGAACAATTAAAATCTTTGGGTGTTAGCTATGGCCAAGACACTATTGTGGGACGGGCGATACCAACTCATAACAGTCGTCCTGGCAGGGTTTGGCCGCGCCTTAGCTGAAGTTGGAGCCGTGATGATAGTCGGTGGCAATATCAATCACCTCACACGGATCATGACCACAGCCATCGCGTTAGAGACATCAAAAGGAAATTTAAGCTTGGCCCTTGGACTTGGTATCATACTGATTATCCTGTCCTTCATCGTCAATGGGTTGGTTTACGCCATCAATCTAACTGCGGAGCGTCAAGCCTATGCGTAAAGCAAAACAAAAGCCTCCTATGGTCTCCCAAAACCTTTACCCTTTCAAAGTGGAAAAGCTGGCGTTTGAGGCAAATGGAAAAAAGCTCATTAACAATTTAAGCTTTGAACTTGAAGCCGATGGCATAACAGCATTGATGGGCCCCAATGGCGCTGGCAAAAGCTTAACTCTCAGATTGTTGCATAACCTCATTGAAAAAACATCAGGAACAATCAGCTGGAATAATGAAACCAATCAAGAACTCATCCAAAATTCTCAAGCTATGGTTTTTCAAAAACCAGTGCTACTGCGCCGCTCCGTCATTGAAAACCTGCGCTATAATTTGCATGTCAAAAAAATAACAGGCAAAGCTCAACAATCAGAACTAATCGAAGAAGCTTTAACAAGAGCTGGCCTAACAAAACACGCCAATAATCCCGCTCGCTTACTCTCAGGCGGCGAGCAACAAAAACTAGCCATGGCCCGCGCTCTCATGACCAGTCCATCAATTCTTTTTTTGGATGAACCAACCGCCAGCCTCGATCCGAATGCCACAATAGTCATCGAAGATTTAATTAAAGCCGCCAAACAGCAAGGAACTAAGATCATATTGGTCACCCATGATATTGGCCAAGCCAAACGGCTAGCTGAAGAAGTTTTATTTCTAACGGCGGGCCAGGTTAGTGAGCAAGGGCCGGCAAAAGAAATGATAGCAAATCCGAAATCAAAACCCGCAAAACAATATTTCTCCGGAAAAATAGTCACCGAAAAATAAAGAAAGCCAAGCACAAACCGACAGCTAAACAAGCACCAAACCGTATCAATAAATTCTACTGTTTCTTAAAAATCAAACAGGACCAATGTCATGAAATGGCTCATCCCTCCCGTACTTGTCACCCTTTGCCTCCTTCTTATGTCAGCGCTAAATTATTCATTTCCAATTGACGAGATCTTCTCAGCTAATCGCGTTTCCCTTTTAGGGCTTCCACTCATAATGTTAGGGCTGAGCTTCATCCTCATCACAGCCTATAATTTCAAGAAAGCTCAAACAAACATCCACACCTTTCACAATCCAGATAAACTCGTAACATCCGGCCTTTTCAAAATAAGCCGCAATCCAATT
>CAXIDO010000535.1:0-1666 GCA_964022745.1 uncultured Methyloligella sp.
GATAGGAGAGTTTGTATAAATCTGTCTCCGGATTAAGTATCTGAAATTGCGTTCCAAATGCAGCATACCGTTCAACAAACGGATCGGTGACAATCTTCAAATCAAAAAAGTTTTTATAAAAAACGAAAAGTTTTTCGAAGGGGTCAAATCTCTTCTGAGACGGTTTAAAGGCGTTTTCTGTGTCTTGTAACTCGCTAACCTGAATAGGCTGGGGGACACGTCTATTGCCACCGTCAAAATAAATGGTTGCTTTGCTATCACTAGGTTTTGCCAGAAATTCGGTTATAATCAGATTTTTGCTCCCAACAATACGCGGGTCTCCAAATATTTTTTCAATAGCCAGTTGCCGTGTAAATGGGTTTAAGTCTTTAGCTTCAAAAATTGGCTCCACCATTTTTACAAAGAGGCTAGAGCGTTCGAAAAGCTGGTTCCGTTTGGCATTTATTTCTCTAATGGACGCATCATCGGTGAAAAATATAAAAGCCCACAGAGCAAGGTTAAACAAAACCATGAGGCTTAATATTTTTGAAAGGATACCTTTTAAAAACATATCAGGTGTTCAATTTGTAGCCTAAACCATGGACAGTCGTAATGATGTCACACTCTGGGTCGACTACTTTGAGTTTTTGGCGAATGTTGCGAATGTGACTATCTATTGTACGATCGCTTACATAGATAGCCTCACGATAGGCTGCGTCCATTAGCTGGTTGCGACTTTTCACTGAACCTGGACGTTGTGATAAAGATAGCAAAAGCAAACATTCCGTTACGGTAAGACCAACCGCTTCCCCATTCCAGGTTACTAGGTGGCGATCTTGATCAATTATAAGTGGTCCGGTGGTTACCAAATCAGGAGCGTTCGAAACGTTTTCACTTTGGTGTCGCCTAAGCACAGCTGCAACCCGCATAAGTAATAGGTGTTTGCTGAACGGTTTGGTGACATAATCGTCTGCACCTAAAGTGAAGCCAATGATCTGATCTTGCTCGTCGGCTTTTGATGATAAGAAAATGATGGGTAAATTAGGTGAATTTGATCGGACTGATTTCAGAAGAGAAAAGCCGTCTAACTCTGGCATCTTTATGTCCAAGATTGCTAAGTCAGCCTTATGTTCAAGAAGATAGGCTTCTGCTTTAACGCTCGATGAAAACGCTTTGACGTTATAACCCTCAGAGCTGAGCATTTCTTCAAGCGGATCTAGTATCTCTTCTTCGTCATCTACGATAATTATTGTCGCCATTGTGATCACCCATCTTAGTTTCGTTAAGACTGGCATAGCCCTAAAATAAGCACAAAGCCTTTCAGGCAAACTGCACCAAAACTGCACAAACTATCATTTAATTTGCAAACAAGAGATATATTAGCTGCAACAGTACTGGATATTCAAACCAAAGAAATTTTTTGGAAGGGATAAACAGATGATTATATTTCAGGTATTTACGGCTATAGAAATTATCGCTTTTGCATCGGCGTTAGGCATTTACCTGTTTTACAACTACTGACGAAAGTAAAATCTGGATAAACGCACTCAATAATATGATTTATTTATTCCGAACATTGTTACGTTGATTGAAAATCAATTTTTCGCCATTGTTTTGTACTGATCTTCTTTTTATTTTTTATGAAAACCGGCTTATTCTCAAAAACAAAGGCTTCCCCGGGAGTAAA
>CAXIDO010000536.1:0-1661 GCA_964022745.1 uncultured Methyloligella sp.
CAGACCCCTCAGGGTAGGTTAGTAATAATCCTAATATTTTAAAGGTTTTCATGAGCGACCTCCTTTTGAGCCAGGTTCATGTATTCTTCCACTCATAGTGTTTTGATGAGTTTTAGCGCCAAATAGGTTTTGTTTACTTGTCCCACCAGAGCAGCCATTGCCAAAACTAAATCCACAAGCAGAGCGAGTGTCGAACGGGATTTCATTATCAAAGGGTGTCTCGCCGGCATATTCTTTGTGGTTTGTGGGTATGACAAAGCGATCTTCATAGCTGGCTAACGCCATGATGCGGTACATGTCGTTGACAGTGGCTTCATCCAGACCAACTTGTGAGAGAAGTTTGATGTTGCTTTCACCATCTACATTTTGCCCGCGTTTAAATTCTCTCATTGCGATCATTCGCTCTAGGGCGTGAACCACTGGGGCTTCTTTGCCAGCTGTTAAAAGGTTGGCTAGATATTTCACAGGGATACGTAATTTGTGAACATCGGGAATAACACCGGCCATATCAATCTGACCTTTTTCCGCAGCATTTTGAATAGGTGATAATGGGGGGATATACCAAACCATAGGAAGCGTCCGATACTCAGGATGAAGCGGGAATGCGACTTTCCAGTCCATTGCCATTTTATAAACCGGAGAATTTTGCGCGCCTTCAATCCAACTTTCAGGAACACCATCTTTTCTTGCTTGTGCAATGACTTCAGGGTCATGAGGGTCAAGAAAAATATCTAACTGTGCCTGATACAGATCTTCAGGGTCTTCAATGCTGGCTGCTTCTTTGATTTTATCTGCGTCATAAAGCATTACACCTAAATAGCGAATGCGACCAACACAGGTCTCCGAGCAAACTGTTGGGTCTCCTGCCTCAATTCGAGGGTAGCAAAATGTGCATTTTTCAGATTTTCCTGATTGCCAGTTATAATAGATTTTTTTATACGGACACCCAGAAACGCACATACGCCAGCCGCGGCATTTATCCTGATCGATAAGTACAATGCCGTCTTCTTCGCGTTTATAGATAGCTCCACTTGGGCATGAGGCAACACAAGTGGGATTAAGACAATGCTCGCAAAGACGTGGTAGGTACATCATGAATGTATTTTCAAATTCGCCATAAAGCTCTTTTTGAATATTCTCAAAATTATAGTCTTCACTGCGTTCTGAAAATTCACCGCCAAGAATTTCTTCCCAGTTTGGTCCCCATTCAGGTTTTTCCATTTTCTTACCAGTAATCGCCGAGTGCGCTCTGGCGGTTGGCATGGCTTTCGATAAGGGTGCTTTTTGTAACCGTTCATACTCGAAAGTAAACGGTTCGTAATAATCATCAATTTCAGGTAAGTCAGGGTTTGCAAAAATTTTGGCTAAAAGCCTGAATTTACCGCCCATCTTGGGAGCAAGGCTACCGTTTGATTTGCGCTCCCAGCCCCCATTCCAGACTTTTTGGTCCTCCCATTTACGAGGGTATCCAACGCCAGGTTTTGATTCAACATTGTTAAACCAAGCATACTCAACACCTTGACGAGATGTCCATACATTTTTGCATGTGACAGAGCAAGTATGACAGCCAATGCATTTATCCAGGTTAAGAACCTTTCCAATTTGAGCACGAATTTTCATTATGCAATGTCCTCATGATCAAGATTCTCATCTGGGTTTTC
>CAXIDO010000537.1:0-1640 GCA_964022745.1 uncultured Methyloligella sp.
GTATGGGAAACAGACATGAACGAATTAGCTTCTCCTCCAGAAAAAGAATTCGATAGACCAATTGGAGGTAGTGAACTTGTGGAAGGTGCTGAAGGAAAACATAGATTTCCTAAGATTATCATCCAATAAAGAGACACATCTCGAGCGCAATCTATAATCAATTCATACTGAAACGGAGATAAAAAAGAAATCAACGACTGCAAAAACATGCATTTTCATGTTTTTTACACCTAACAACAGACAAGCACTATCAAAACACTATACCTTCGAATGAAACCGTCTCAAGACGTCTCGCGAGAGGAAAAAATTTGTGATAGTCTTATTAATGAATGTTCTAGGAATCTTCCGATTTTTTAGAATAATATATAAAATCTTGGTCAGCTTTTAAAATAATAAGAAAGCATCCAATTAAAATGACTACTAATTTAAAAAACAAGTGGTTGAATTTTTGGCAAGAGATCTAACAAAAAGACACACTTAAAAGTGTCAGTTCAATTGCCTAATTACATCCATCTTTTAAGAATAAAACTATTAAAAACGATAAAAACTGCTTTTTATAGATCAAACGACTGCAATAACTAATTATGAGGAGGGGCCCATGCAGCTCGCGCTGGTAATTGATCCCGGTAAATGCACATCTTGCAAGCAATGCGAAATGGCTTGTGCGTATGAAAACGAACAAACTTTCAACCCGGCTAAATCACGTATTCGTATTTTCGATTTTCACGAAGAAGGTCGGTTTGTCCCTTACACCTGTACACAATGCGACGAAGCTTGGTGTCAATCAGCTTGTCCTGTAAACGCCATCACAACAGATCAGGCATCTGGTGTGAAGCTCGTTCACGATAACCTTTGCGTTGGCTGTAAAGTATGTACGATTGCCTGCCCATTCGGCACAATCAACTACAATGCTGATACAGGTAAAGTCATCAAATGCGATCTTTGTGGCGGTGATCCTGCTTGTGCAAAAGCTTGCCCAACAGATGCCATCACATACGCAGATGTTGAACAATCAGGCTTTGATAAGATGAAAGCCTGGGCAGCAAAAACTGATTCAGCTGCTCAATCATCATAATTTACAGTCAAGGGAGATGTCCTAATGGCTTGGACAAAAACAATTTTACGTATCAATCTCACAACTGGTGAGATCACTAAAGAGCCTCTAAATATGGAATGGGCTCAGGAATATCTTGGTCAGCGCGGTCTCGCCACCAAATATTTCACAGAAGAAACAGATCCAAATGTGGATCCACTTTCTCCTGAAAACAAACTAATCTTCGCAACCGGTCCTCTAACAGGCACTTGTGCCTCAACTGGTGGCCGGTATTCAGTAATCACCAAAGGACCACTTACAGGCGCAATTGCTTGTTCAAATTCAGGTGGTTACTTCGGACCTGAACTTAAATTTTCAGGCTACGACATGGTAATCCTGGAAGGCAAATCACCTAAACCAGTTTACCTCTCTATCTTCAATGATAACGTCCAGTTAAGAGACGCTGATCACCTCTGGGGCAAAACAGTTTTCTGTTATTAAGGTAGGGTTCGGGTTCACTCCAATACATCCATGAATATTTCTTATTATTCATTGGGTAGGACAGAGCAGAAGGCATTTTGATAAGAAGATCATTGTTGTCACCACC
>CAXIDO010000538.1:0-1636 GCA_964022745.1 uncultured Methyloligella sp.
GCACGCTATGGCGGTATTTCTGGCTCGGCTTACTTTGTTGGCGGTGTTGGTATGACCTTATTAAAACGTGATCACGTGACTATGGCACCAATTGTTGCCGGTGTTGGGTTGCGCCTTGGTGCTAATGTTGGCTATTTGAAATTCACACGTCGTCCGACTTGGAATCCTTTTTAATCAATGTTTTAAATCATTTAGCTGCCTTAATTGCATCGTAACAAGACATGTCACACTCTTTATCTTTGTGAATAATTGAGACGCTTTTGCATCAACTAGCAAAAGATGGCTATAAGTCTCTTTTTGTGTGAAAATGTTGTTGCGTAGCACTAGGGAGACCCAATATGATGGCCTCTCATGGATGAATGAATTATTCATCCGTTTTAGTAGATAATCTTGTTGAATTTTTAGGGCTAGAGGACGTTTTGGTGGGCATCAATTTTGCCCTTTCCTTAGTCTTAGAAAACAACATCTGGGCTGGACGATTAATCAAGCATGCTTATCCAATCCATTATGATTTTTTCATTGGGCATCTTTGTGACTGCTCTTATAGGGATTGCTGTCGCCCCGCTAATTTGGGCGCGTTCTTCAATTGTGACCAAACAACAATTAATTGCCACCCTTCCCTTAAATGAATTTGAAATAAAATCTTCCCGCGATCAGCTCCGTGCAGAGCACGCCATTAAAGCCCACCGGCTTGAAAGTAAATTAGAACAAGCCGACCAAATAAATGCTCGCCAGTTGATTGAGATTAACCGACGTGAACTTAATATTCATGAGTTAAACAACCAGATAATTAATCTGAAACAAGAGCTTGCTGAGAAGACAAGCCAGAACATTGTTTTACTGCAGAATATCGATCGCAAGGTCCCTTTGTTAGAAGACCGCGCAAACCGGCTTATGACTGTGCTTGTTGAGCGTGAGCGTGAAATTCAAGCTCTCAAACTACATGGCGTGCATGGATATCATGACGCAAGTGATGATGAAGGGCTTTACCACTATCAAGAAGAAGTGGAACAAATGCGCCAAGACCTTGGGCAAGAAGTTCAATCGACCGAAGCTCCTAGACGAACCATCATTGAAAATGCTGAAAGCATACATGAAGAGAACCTCGATCTTTTAAATGAAACGGCCAAACTAAGAGCTCGCCTTATCGAAATTCAAAAACGTGAGAAGAATGAAACAGACCTTCTCCGCTCCGAAATGCAGAATATTGCTCTTACTTTAATGCAGGAACAAACTGCTGTTTATCGTAGTCAATTTCATAACATTCCCAATGCCCACCCTCTTGGTGAGGAAGATGAAGAAAATCAACTACCGCTTGATTTTGAATTTGATGATAAGAAACCAGTGTTTCTTAAAAAGGCTGAACAAGCGCGGGCTGAGAAAGAAATTAACCCAACATCAGCTTCATCTGATAAAGAGATGGATACCCCTGAAAACAGCTTAACGGCCCGATTAGAGACATTGCTCAAACAAAAATAATAGGTTCTTTACCGTCTTTTATTTTTGAACGCTGATCTTAGTTGTGATCGTTTTTGTTTTTTTATTCACCAGCCATATCTCTAAAATTTCGCCCTTTTTTACATCTTCTTTCTTTACATAGAGCATAATTTCTTTCTCTGAAGCGGCTACATGCTGG
>CAXIDO010000539.1:0-1630 GCA_964022745.1 uncultured Methyloligella sp.
TATAAAAGAAATGCGCAGTTAACTTATCGCTTTCCAAATCAGAAATTCCACGAAATATGAAGTCTCTTAGGAAGATAGGTTCCTGGTTTACTTGTGCCTGCTTTTGTATCGCGGCCTGAGTTTCTAGCTGTCTAGCATAATCTAACGTCAGCCCTTGAGAACCTTGTTGTGTCTCAATTTGACCTAGTTTCTCATCTTCGACCTCTTTACCTAGAGCTAGTTGCTTTTGTCGATATTCCTGTATTTCAAAATTGGCCTTAGCGATGCGCGCTTCAGCTTCTTTCGTTTGCGCTTCGACTAACCGGCTCGGTAGTGACACACGGTTGTTGATATAACCTATCGCCTCTTCTTTATTTGGAGCCATATCGTAAAAAGCTTTTGCTGTGTCCTTAACAGTTGTAGGACGGGCGGCTGGTGGCGCAGGCTTTGGCAATTCGACCTTATTAACAACCTCAGACGCTTTATCCTTACTTGAAAGGACGCTTGCAACGCCTAAATTGTTAATCGCAAAATAAATTACTAACCCTATTAAAATTACAACTAACGCTAAAGTTTTGGGCTGTATTTTTTTTACCATTGGTCTTCTCCGTACATGACAATTGTGTAGTTACCAGAAATCCAACCTTCTGAGGTTTGGTAGTTGCCGGATACTATCGAAATAGGTTTGTTTTTTGCTGCTGCAGTTATCAAAAGCAAGGTATCTAACGGGGCTCTATCGAGAATGATTTGGCCTTTTATTGCTCGCCATTTTTTTGAAGTAGGATCTGGAGATTCAAAATTTGTAAATGTAAGACTTACGTTTGTGCCTAACACTTTCAAATCATCATCGAAGGTCTGATAGAGCGTTCTTAAATTCCACCTTTCTGACTGTGATTCTTTGAACATTGGCGTATTAGCACCCCTAGAGGTGATAATGCTGCCCTGTCTGGTGTAATCCATCAGCATAGCGATACCAAATTTTTTCGAGATAGTATCAACGGTTTTATTTAAATCAGCTGTGTACCCCCCATCATTGATTAAGCGGTAGATGATATCTTGACTCTTAGAGTGCTTAACTTCAGCGACATGCCAACCAGTTAACGTCGCATCAAACGCGCGAAGGTTGTTGTAGTCTTGAGCAATACGATTAGATAATTGAGGGGCTTTCTTTTCAGTAAAAGTACGATAGCTAGCCCATTCATCTTTAACTCGCTTCACCTCAATAGGCTTTTCGAACGCACCACCAACCCAAGCTAGAAGTAAGGCTACGCCGATAACACCACCGACAATTGGTAATAAACGTAATGAGATATTACGCGGCATCACCATTTCACGAATTTTTGAAGTTTTGACGAAGCCGTATGCACTCGTTGGCTCTAAAGAATTAAGCCAGCTCGTGTCCAGACTTTCTATTTTTGCATTGGGGAAATCTTTCAAGGCCTCGTTAAAATCTTCTTCACAGCTATAAAAACTGAGCGTACTTTTAACGTCATTACCACGACTTTGAAGATGCTGGGCTTCATCTCGCAGCATGCGTAATTCATCAACGATATCTTGTCTATTTAAGACTTTATCGAGAATAATTTCTCCATCTTGCAAGCAAACAAAGCAGTAGTTTTTCCCTTCAACTTCTGATGTTAGGTGGACTGGT
>CAXIDO010000540.1:0-1616 GCA_964022745.1 uncultured Methyloligella sp.
AGGATGTATAAACAAAAGGGTAGTAAATAGTTAAATGTCTGACGCCAAGTCTCGTCTTAAAGAAATTATTGATGCTTACATTAATCGTGATGGAAGCTCCAACGTAGATACGGGAATTGTTGCGTCACATATTGCCCAAATGAAACTCTTTGGTATTCGCCAAGGAGTTGAGTTTTTTCCGTCACAAGATAACTTTGGTGCGCAACGTAAAGATTTCATTGATAAAGTTGTTAAATATAACAAATTAGATACACGTCTTGATTCAATCTGGGATTACTTTTTGTGTGATGGAAAAGGACTTTTTTATATACGACCTACTGAAAATAATTATCGTTTGTATTATTTTCGTAACCACGAGTATCGGTCTTATTACAACGTCGATGGTGAGCTAGAAGAAGTCGTTATTATCTATAGTTACAAAGTTAAAAAACCTAATGCAGGTTTTCAAGACATTGGCACCTACAATTTAACTGGTGACCCAAATCAAACACCAGGACAAAAGAAGTACATTCGTCTTTCAATTAAAGCAAACGTCATCGAGGAAACGCATTCAGAGGGCGAGATGTCCTTTGAAAATGCAATGGGACAAGTGCCAGGTAAAACTGAAAAGTTTACCAATGCACTTCGATTTATTCCCTGCGTAGAGATTTTCAACAACCCTAAGGGTTTCTCCATGGAAGGTAGTGGAGAGTTTGATGCTTTAGCAAATCATATTGTCATTCATGATGGTTTAGTTAATAACATGCGTAAGAACTTACAGTTCTTTGGTAATCCAACTTTATTATCATCCAGGCCCAAAACTGACCTGATGGAATCAGGTGGTGATGGTGCTGCTCAACGTCCTTCTATTGCAGCCAATTCAGGCTTTACTAGTCCCCTTGGCTTAAGCCGCTCGACATTCAAGCAAGATCCAGTTAGCCGGGGTGTTGATGGACAAATCAGAGTGCCACGTGTTATTGCAAACCTAGAACCAAATGATCGTGTTGGTTATATTGTTCCTGATGCAATCTCTGGTGATCAGAATGCATTTGTGCGGCAGTACAGAGAAGAAATACGAACATCGCTAGGCGGTGTAGATGAATTATCAATTTCAGCTGGTGTCACGGCCACTGAGTATAAATCTTTATTTGGTCGCGTTTCAGCAACAGCCAAAAAGAAAGCTAATGCAATCTATACGCATGGTTTATGTCGTTGCTTGGAATTAATTATTTTCCAAGAAGAACAGCTATTTAAAGATACCTTGGCAGCAGCCGCAAAATTTGAGAAGCCAATTCCTCCAGGCCCAGAGGCAACACCAGAAGAAGAACTTGCTTATAAACAAGCCATGGCTGATTTTGACAGCCGAATGAAACAACTTATGATGGCTTGTGTCAAAGCACAAATGATACCGCCGGGTGTTAAAGGTTTAATTCCCGATGGTGACATTACAATGCTTTGGCGTTGGTTGGGTCCTGTTTATGAGGATTCAACACAAGATATCCTGAACAATTCTATTGTTGTAAGAAACTTACAAGAATTAGGAGTTGATAGCATAGAAGCACTGAAATATCTTTTCCCATCTAAAACCGATGAGGAAAGAGCGGAAATGCTTTCGGGCTTCCCGTTCAGGATGGTCA
>CAXIDO010000541.1:0-1614 GCA_964022745.1 uncultured Methyloligella sp.
GGCTAAGAAGCATGTTGATCTTAAATTCAATAACAATATTGAATCGATCGAAAAGCAGGCGGATGGCAGTTTACTGCTTAAGCTAACCGATGGCTCAACTCACGAAACAGACTGTGTGCTGTATGCCACAGGGCGGGTGCCTAACGTCAGTGACCTAGGCCTAGAGGCATTGAGTATCGAGCAGCAGAAAAATGGCGCTATTATCGTTAATGAAAGCTTCCAGACCAATGTGCCTTCGGTTTATGCGATTGGGGATGTGATTGACCGTGTTCAGTTAACACCGGTCGCATTGGCAGAAGGGATGGCCTTGGTGCGACACCTGTATCAAGAAGGTAACCCTGCCGTTGATTATGACCTGATACCAACCGCTGTATTTTGCCAGCCTAATATCGGAACAGTCGGCTTGTCTGAAGAGCAGGCACGCGAGCAGGGTAAAGATATCGACGTGTATCGTAGTGAGTTCCGTGCGATGAAGCATACGATGTCGGGTAGCGATGAACGCACCTTGATGAAAATGATCGTAGAAAAAAGCAGTGATAAAGTGCTTGGCGTTCATATGGTGGGCCCGGATGCAGGAGAAATCATACAAGGGCTAGCCGTTGCGCTGAAAGCCGGAGCAACCAAAGCCGTATTTGACGCCACCATCGGTATCCATCCAACCGCCGCTGAAGAGTTTGTAACGATGCGAGAGCCGGTAAAAAACTAACAGGCTGAAAAACCGCGCAGTGACGTTTTCGTCTTGCTGTAAGTTGTAAAAAGAACAGAGCCGTAGATTTTATAATTTACGGCTCTTTTTTGTTGTCGGGTGTCGGTTTTGTGTAAAGCGGAATTTTAGATATGGCTGTCAGCCCCTTGTTCAGTGGACCCCTTTCTCCTTAATAAGGATAAAAGAAGCGTTAACATTTTGATCTTTAAAGAAAGTCGTTTATGCTCGCAAGCAACGGAATGAGTAAGTTGTTGATTTATAAAGTTATGTGCCGCGAACTTTGATTTTTATCCCCTTGTTAAGGGGGCCAAAGAGTTTTAGAGTCCCGGTCTTTATAATTAGCTGTTAGCCTTAAGGGAAAACTAGTTATGATTGAAACGTGTTACATGTGTGATAACCAAAAAACATCGGTTGAGCATGTACCGCCGAAATGCTTTTTTCCGGAGAAGAAAGACTCCCCAGAAGGGGTAGACTTTAGAAAAAATCTGATTACTGTTCCTTCATGTGATCTACATAACATGAAAAAATCAAATGATGATGAATTTATTTACTTTGTTATGGCGTGCAACAGTAAAGGAAATGAGGTTGCGAAAATTCATCAAGATACAAAGTTAATGAGAATTATAGATAGAAGTCCTAATTTATTTAAAGGGCTTCTTGAAGATTCAAAAGCTCTGTCTGTTTTTGAAAATGGAATATATAAGAGAACCTGTATATTAAATATAGATTACGTTCGCTTTAATGAGCATTTTTCAAATATGGCAAATGCACTCTACTTTAGCGTATTCAATGAAAAAGCTAATGGTAGAACTTTTATTGTCCCAGTTTCAGGCTTTGCAGATGATAGCTCAAAGAGAAAGCGTTTACATCGTAAGACTAATAAAGAAATAGAAGGTTTGTTATATTCT
>CAXIDO010000542.1:0-1582 GCA_964022745.1 uncultured Methyloligella sp.
ACATGGCAGTAACTTCATGAGAGGGAACAGCAATGATTTTTTCATCCATGCCAGCTTCGTCTTTCATTTGAAGAATGCCGATTGGACGGCAATTGATCACACAGCCTGGAATGAGGGGACGATTGTTAACCACAAGAACGTCAATTGGGTCTCCATCATCTGACAAAGTGTGAGGAATGAAGCCGTAATTTCCTGGATAGCGCATAGAGGTATAAAGGAATCTGTCAACGAACATGGTTCCTGAAGGTTTATCCATTTCATATTTTACAGGCTCTCCGCCAATTGGAACTTCAATAATGACATTAATGTCATCAGGAGCGTTTTTGCCGACAGCTATTTCATCAATACGCATTTGGGGTCCTTGTTTAGTTTTGGCCAACAGCTATGATGCTAAATGGCGTATGTTTTAATCATATGAGTGGGTTCTAGGCCGGACTGAGCTTGGCGACAACCCCTAAATTAGCATCAGATACGGGATAATTTGTAAAAACACCCGAATTTTTTGATTTTGACGTAGATTTTAATACAGGTGAAAGAAATGATTAGACGTTTTTTGATTGGTTTGGCTGTTTTATTTGGGCTTAATGCATTTATATTTACTTCAATGGCATTTGCCGATGGAAATAGTGTTTACACTGATACTGACTTAAAGAAATGCTCTTTGCATTCACAAGCTGAAGAAGGTGAAGGAGAATGGGCGACTTTCATTTGCCGGGGGTATGCTGGCCAAAAAGTCTTTGTTTCTGAGGCTGACTTACGTTTCTCATTAGGATACGGCCGAAATGGCTTAAATCAGAAGTCTTTTTCCCAAAGATTAAGCCCTTTTAATACTGTTGGTAAGAAAATGGAATGGCGTTTGCGTCATGGCCGACCTATTGCGACTATCCTTCGTTATTACACTGAGACAGGGAGTGGTGGCCGCAAGGGGCAAATACTCGTTGTGACCAAACTTGAAGGCTCCGAGGCGTGCCATATGGCTTATGTTGATGCGCTCGCCAATAAAGGTGCTAATGAGATTGCGAAAAATGCAGCGGATCGTTTGGTTGATGGATTTTCTTGTGCCACAGACAGTCCTGTTCATGTTGGTGAGCGGGGCGTTAGTCCGTTTTAAGAGTGATAAACCTTATAAAGCTTTATACTTATGATGTGCTTCCAAAACTGGAGACTTTGGTCTCTAAATCTAGAAGGAAATCATTATGGGTTGGGTGTATTTAAAATGCAGAACAAAGCATTTCTTTTTTCTTTCTTAGTAAGTTTGAGCTTTATCAGTTTTAGTCTTTTCTTTGGATTTTCTGTTTTTGCCAAAGGCATCATGCAGCCGGGCGACATTTTTAAAGATTGTGATGTGTGCCCGGAAATGGTGGTGATCCCGCCAGGTAAATTTATGATGGGGGCGCCAAAGTCTGAAAAAGAACGAGATATAAATGAAGGGCCACGTCGTAAGGTCACGATTGCTCAGGCCTTTGCTGTGGGACAATTTGAAATAACACGGGCTCAATTTGCTGCCTTTGTCTCTGCAACTGGGCAAGATGTTGGGAAGTGCTGGGTTTTTGAAAAGGGAAGATGGAAAAAAAATCAACCT
>CAXIDO010000543.1:0-1567 GCA_964022745.1 uncultured Methyloligella sp.
ATGAACTTTAATCTCTGAATTGCATCATTTTGCGATCTTGATCAATAGGCCTTTGAATGTCATAAATGAGAAATAGCAATCAATAAACGTGTCCCTTGTTTTTAAGGGATACAATCTCACTTTATCAGTCTGGAATAAACATCATGTCACAAATGAGAAATCAATTCTTCGATGAGCTAGCAAAAATAATGACCAATGCAGCTGGCGCTGCTCAAGGCGTTAGCCAGGAAGTTGAACAGCTCTTCCGCTCACAGGGCGAAAAAATGTTAAACGACATGGATCTAGTCAAGCGTGAAGAATTCGAAGCCGTAAAAGAAATGGCCGCGAAAGCAAGAGATGAAAACGACAAACTCCAAAACCGCATCAAAGCATTAGAAGAGCAATTAAAGTCGAAAAGCTAGAGCGTTTGCTAGTAGGATTTATAAATTAGTAAAATTTCCGCTTCTGACCCAGGGCAAAAAAAAAGTATGAACGCTAGAAGATTTTATAAATGCTTTTTCTCCCATTCTTCTAAACGTTGCAAAGTTTTTTTAATGAATTGATCAGAATTATTTTCAAGGATTTTTTGTTTTTTCTTAGGAATGAAAAGCAAGTCATTTAAATGTGTGTTTGACCAACGCATCAAAGACACAAGAACATAGATAAGGTCTTTGCCTCTTGGGGTCAGGTAATAGAGTTTGCGCCTTTTGCTTTCAGGGTGCGGTATTGAGGAGACAAGGCCCTCTTGCTCTAGTTTCTTAAGACGCAACGTTAAAATATTGCTGGATATTTGTTCGCGAGCGGCCAGCATGTCTTTATATTCGTGGATGTCTTTAAACATCAAATCTCGAATAATCAGCAATGTCCAATGATCACCAACAATATCTAGACCGCAGGCCACTGGACAACCGCTCAGGTTTTTATGTTCTTTTTTAGCTACCATAAAGTATTACTTGCATCATAAAAGTTAATAGACTTATACTTTCATTATTGAATTAATATCCTGAAATTCAAAATAAGACCACTCAAAACATAAATGGGATAAAAAAATCAAGGAACAACTGTTCCAATTTTTATAGAGACTAAAAGGAAGGTTTGATAATGACTGAAGAACTTTATTGGCTCACATTGACTGCAGCTGCAACTCTATTCATGGGTTTTCCCTATGTTTTGGAACGTATTTTTCGTATAGGTGGTCTTGGTGCTGCTAATTACTCTTCAGAAGGCACCGCTGGTTTTGATCAGTCAACTGAAACACCTGCCGCGTGGGCGGCGAGGGCTTTCAGAGCTCATCGCAATGCGGTTGAGAGCCTAGCGATCATCGCCATTCTTGTACTTACAGCTCATGTGGCTGGAGTGAAAGACGCTAATATTTTACTTGGTGTTCAGATCTACTTTTTTGCTCGGGTGGCTCATTATGTTGTTTATGTTCTCGGCCTGCCTGTCATCCGCCCGCTTGTTTATTTTACGGCCTGGGGTGGCATGGCTTTGATTGCCTATACACTGTTAATATCTCAGGCTGCGTAGATAATCAGAGAGACCCTTTCTGTTCTAGCTTTATCTTGATTTTAAATCGGCCCATTGTTAT
>CAXIDO010000544.1:0-1546 GCA_964022745.1 uncultured Methyloligella sp.
CTGAGTAGATAAGTGTACGCGGGCGAAATAAAATCGGCACCGAATTCTGAACAGGTTCGCCAGCAGCGGCTTTATCATATTCTTTTAAAGTGGCGTAAGATATAAGCCCCTTCGGTTTACCAACCTTTTCCATCACACTATCACACGCATCAATACAAAGCGCGCAGGTGATACATTCCATCTGCTGCCCATCACGAATATCAATACCCATCGGGCAAACAACCACACACTTGTTACAATCAATGCAGTCGCCCATGGGCGCTTGAGAACCATCATCATTGGCATTTTTTTTACGATGAGCCGTACGAGGTTCGCCCCTATAGTCATTATAAGTAACGACCAAGCTCTCCTCATCAAGCATTGCCGCTTGGATGCGCGGCCATGGACACATGTAGGTGCAAACCTGATCACGCATAAACCCGCCAAAGATATAGGTGGTTGCTGTAAGAACAGCCACAGTCGAATAGGCAACAAAAGGAGCTTCTAAAGTGAAGAAGCTAACAAACAAAGAAGGAGCGTCTGCAAAATAAAAAATCCAGGCACCACCTGTTGAAATCGCGACTAAAAGCCAGATGATATGTTTCGTGACTTTCATGCGAAGCTTCTTAAAATCCCAAGAAGCTTTATCAAGCTTGATGCGCGCATTGCGGTCGCCCTCAATAGCGCGTTCAATCACCAGGAACAAATCAACCCATACTGTCTGAGGGCATGTGTAGCCACACCAAGCCCGTCCCCAAACGGATGTCACTAGAAATAAACCGATACCAGCCATAATGAGTAAGCCAGCTACATAAAAAAATTCTTGCGGCCAAATTTCAATAAAGAAAAAGTAAAAGCGACGGTTCGCAAGATCAACCAATACGGCTTGGTCAGGGGCAAACTCTCCGCGATCCCAGCGAAGCCAGGGAGTGATATAATAAATCGCCAAAGTAACCGTCATGATCAACCATTTGAGTTGGCGAAATTTCCCATCCACCCGCTTGGGATAGATTTTTTCTGCAGCGGCAAATAATTTTTTTGCACCATCTTTATTAACAGCCTGAACATTGAATTGTTCAATCTGTGAAGGTTTGGTCATTTAATAATCACCTTAAATGAAGCATTTATAATTGTTGGTAAAAGCTCAGGGTTGAATGAGTTTAAAAGAATTCAACCCTGAGATATTTTTGTTGTCTAGGCGAAGTAGGTGCAAAGGGTGCCAAAAGGTCATGGGGGGCCTAAAGCACGGTCTTCACACCTACTTCTCTCCACCCCCGAGGGAGTGAACATATATAGCCAGCTGTTTAATGGTTTCAGCGTCAAGGCGATGAGCCCAGGCAGGCATAACAGCCTTTCTGGAGTTATGAATGCTTTCCATAACTGTTTTCTTGTCCCCGCCATAAAGCCAAATTTGGTCATTCAAAGGAGGCGCACCCACAGAGCGATCACCCGCCCCTGTTTTGCCATGACAAGACGCGCATTGTTCAGCAAAAATTTGCGCGCCAGAACTAGAAGCATCTGCTTTCCCTTTGCTTAAAGAAAGAACATAATCAGCAACTTGTTCAAT
>CAXIDO010000545.1:0-1539 GCA_964022745.1 uncultured Methyloligella sp.
CCGATCTAAGCAAACGCAGAAATTTAATGCTTTACCTTTGTAAAGAAAGCCATCTCTAAATGATTTCTTCGACATGCAGCTAATGATACAGAAGAAAAAAATGATGAAGCGAGGCTTATTTCATCCTCACTTCAATGAGTTTTACTTCTTCAGTCGACGCGCGATAAGAAAAGCAATTGCACCTGCGCCCAGCAATGGCAACATCCCTGGTTCAGGAACGTTGAATGTACCCGTTGCAAAAGCAGGCAATGAAGCAGTCATCAATACGGAAACAGCAATCAATTTATTCATGTTAAACACCTTTATTTAGTTGGTTTTTCTACCTGTATTAAACAGGCTTCAAAATTTCAAACCATAACCTCAATAAATGAGGACTGATTTTCAAAAGTGATTAGCCAGGACTAGCACTAAACTAGTTTTAAACAGGCAATTACTATACCAACACAGATATCCAACCTGAACAGAACATAAATGTCGTAACTTAACACAAAATTAATATTTAAAAACAATAACTTAAACATAGATTACTTAAAAAAAAAAAAAAAATAACTCAAACAATCATTCAAACAAAAATGAATTATCAGTGAGCTTTTCAAAGGCAGGACGCATATGTAAAAAAACCTGACATTCAAGGCAGGTTCTTTTTGTGACAAGTAAAACAGACACAGATTTCAAACAAATGTTTAAATTAATCTATGCATCCAGAACGGAACAACAATAAAAGGAAACTTGAATTGTATTAATTATTCTTCAATAAAGGAGCGCGCAACGGTATTCACTAACGGATCAGACAGATACTGGAACAAGGTACGCTCACCTGTTTTAACGAACACCTCTGCAGGCATTCCGGCAATGAGTTTCAGGTCATTACCCTGTAAATGCTGTAATCCCTCATCAGTCAGTTCAATAATGGCGAGATAATAAGGTGTCTGTGTTGAATCATTAGGATCCAGGATGCTATCAGCAGACAGCGTGATCAGCTTGCCATCAATCCTTGGCGTCTCACGCATTTTGAATGCGGAAAAACGCACATCAACGATCTGCCCAATAGCAACCCGATCGATATCAACAGGCGATACCCGTGCCTCTATAATCAGCCTCACACCCTCAGGAACAATATCCATCAGCGTTTCACCTTCGCCTATGACAGCGCCGACGGTATGAACAGCAAGCTCCAGCACCGTGCCCGACTGCGGCGAGCGTATCTGAGTACGAGCCAGAGTATCAACCAACGCCTGACGCTGCTCTACCAGCTGAAACAAACGCTCTTGCAGCTCATCCACTTCCGATGCAACTTCTCTTTGTAGCTCTTTCTGTAACTGCAAAGACTGTAATTTAGAAGCGACAACTTCCGATTTTGTTGAAGCAATGCTGGCCAGCAGCTCCCCCAGCTCTCCTCGGCTTTGCGCTACTTCCCGATAGATTTCGCGGGCACGCCCTCTTTCAGCAAAACCTTTTGCTTCCAACGATTTCAAATCCTTAAGATGGGTAGAATATGAATGCACCAGCCGTTCCCGGCTTTTTCTTTGCGCATCGAGC
>CAXIDO010000546.1:0-1532 GCA_964022745.1 uncultured Methyloligella sp.
GTGGTTGAAGATATTCCAGCCTTTTTCACTAACCGGTTATTTATTGTAAAAAATGGGGGGATTGCTTCAGGCTTAGATGGTTCAAATAAAAACTGGCTCATAGTGAGAGTTAAAAAACATATTCCCGCTAAAACCAGTGGCCCGGCTTATGATGCTTATGCAATCAAGCTAGAGAATGAACTTCAAGAAGAGATGACCAATGACCTTGTCACTCAATATTTAGAAGGTGCAAAAGCGCATTTTGGAGTTAGTGAAAATCAACAGGTCTTTAATCAGCTTAAAGATGCTCTTTAAAGAACTGTAATTTCTTAATTAAACACGCTTTAAAATTGTGCCTATCTCAGTGCGCCATTTTACTGTGTCTAATCACTGTACTCAGGGATCATCATTTTGATTTTACCTTGGGTACAGTTTTATTTTTCTAAGTTACGCGTTTTTATTTAGAGGCTATTTTTATGAATGAAGTTCCAAATTCGGGGGGACGTAAATTTGCTCCAGAACTTTCATCCTTTCAAAAACTCTATAAAAAGGGGCAATCGCAGGTTGTTTGGGCACGCTTGGTTGCTGACTTAGAAACACCAGTTTCAGCTTTTTTGAAATTAACGGAGCGGTGTCCGCAAAACAGTTTTCTTTTTGAAAGTGTTGAAGGCGGGGCCGTTCGCGGACGCTATTCAGCTATTGGTTTAAAGCCTGATCTTATTTTTCAAAGCAATGGTGAACACGCTGAGATCAATGAGAACTGTCTTGAAGGACAAAAAGAGTTTACGTCTCTAACACCACCAACGCTTGATGCTATGCGGGATTTACTCGAGCGATCAAAAATCGACTTACCAGATGAATTGCCTCCAATGTCAGCTGGTGTGTTTGGCTATATGGCTTATGATACAGTTCGTTTAATGGAACATTTGCCTGATGTGAATGAAGATGTTCTTGGCGTGCCTGATAGTATATTTGTTCGCCCTACCATTATGGTCATTTTTGATGCCGTTAAAGATGAAATGGTTATGGTTCACCGGGTTGATGTGAAAGAAGGAGTGCCAGCAAAAAAGGCCTACCTCTCAGCTGTTGAAAATTTAAAATCAGCCATTTTAGACTTGAATGCTCCTGTTCCTCATATGCATGAGTTTGATGTTGACGAAGAAGATAGCTCACTTGTATTTGAAGAACCCTCTTCAAATACATCTCCTAAACAATATAAAGAGATGGTCAAAAAGGCTCAGGATTACATCACTGAAGGTGATATTTTTCAGGTGGTATTGAGCCAACGTTTTACAGCACCTTTTTCATTACCACCCTTCTCGCTTTATAGAGCCTTACGCCGTACGAACCCGTCACCATTCCTTTATTATCTCAATTTCACAGATTTCTCGGTCATTGGGTCTAGTCCTGAAATCTTGGTGCGCGCGCGTGATGAAGTTGTCACCGTTCGCCCAATTGCAGGAACACGGCCACGCGGAGAAACAGAGGCTGAAGATATAGCTCTTGGTGAGGATTTGTTAGCTGATCCAAAAGAATGTGCTGAGCATCTTATG
>CAXIDO010000547.1:0-1523 GCA_964022745.1 uncultured Methyloligella sp.
ATCGAGTTGACCTCTGACTTGAAACGGATTGATGAAGTGCGTCGCGAAGTGGGCATGGTGTTCCAGCACTTTAACCTTTTCCCACATCTGACCGTTTTAGAGAATTGCTGCCTGGCACCTATCTGGGTAAAAAAAGAGCCCCGCAAGCAAGCTGAAGCAACAGCAATGAAGTACCTTGAACGCGTAAGAATACCTGAGCAGGCTCTGAAATATCCGGGACAACTTTCCGGAGGACAACAACAACGTGTTGCTATTGCCCGGTCTCTTTGCATGAACCCTGACGTTATGCTTTTCGATGAACCTACATCGGCACTCGATCCTGAAATGATCAAAGAGGTACTTGATGTCATGATTGAGCTGGCAGATGAGGGAGGCATGACCATGTTGTGCGTAACCCATGAAATGGGCTTCGCTAAAACAGTAGCCGATCGAGTGATTTTTATGGATGCCGGACAGATCATCGAAGAAAATGAACCGCATGAGTTCTTCAATAACCCTCAGCACGAACGTACTCAGCTATTCCTCAGTCAGATACTTCAACACTGATTCAGTATTCAGTAAACCAAGGCGGCCAGTAGGTCGCTTTTTTTATAGCCGCCGACCGTGATTCCCCCGGCTAACTATGTTAAAAACAGCGCTTGTTTTTATCTTACTCGTTTTCTAAATCAGCACTTCAATAAAAACAGGAGCCCCAATGACACCCGAAACTTTCATTACCCAACTTATTCCTCACCTTCCTACAGATTCTGGCACATCAAAACAGCTCGATTTTGAAGATACCATGGCCGTGATTAGCGAGCATTTTAATTATGTGCCCACCGCATTTACCAACGGCACCAGCGACACTTGCGTTTCTAATGCAGCAGGCCAAAATGAAGGATCATGTAAAATTTTTGCATTTGCACAACTCTTAGGATTGAACGAAGAGCAAACACTACTTTGCTTTGGACGTTTTTATCAGGATGTAATAAATACACCTGACGGCACAGACCACGGAAACATCCGTAACTTTATGCGCGATGGCTGGAAAGGCATCCATTTTGAAGGGCAGGCGCTTACCCGAAAGTAAACACCTGCGTTGAATCCGGCTTGTTCTTATGCGAGTCGGTCATCTGCAATTTTATAATGCGGATCTTCTATCAGATTCACTTCGACAAGACTACCGGCTTTCTCAAGCAGAGCGATGCATTCTTGGCTTAAATGGCGTAAATGCAGCGTTTTTCCCGCTGCCATATAACGCTCAGCAACGGCATCGATTGCCTCAATCCCCGAATGATCCATTACACGGGAATCCTTAAAATCGATAATCACATCATCGGGATCACTTTTTGGTTTGAAGTTATCCCGGAAGCTTTGTGCCGATGCAAAGAAAAGCGGGCCGTGAGAAAGATAAACTTTTGTTTTACCCTCATCCTCAGTCCAGGTTTCAAACTCCACATGTTTAGCGTGTTTCCAGGCAAACATAAGGGCAGACATAATTACACCCACAACAACAAAAATACCGTAACTTTTAACTACATTAA
>CAXIDO010000548.1:0-1522 GCA_964022745.1 uncultured Methyloligella sp.
CAAATTCTGTCAGCTCTTCAATCTCATCACCAAATAAAGAAATCCGTCAAGCCCTGTCTTCAAGGTGAGCCGGCCAAATTTCAATCGTATCACCCCGAACACGAAACGTACCTCTACCAAAGGCCTGATCATTGCGTTTGTAATGGAGAGCGACAATATCTGCGATAAGCTGTTTGTGTTCAATTCTCTCATAAATAGCAAGCGGCAAAGTCATAGCTGTGTAGGTTTCAACTGAACCGATACCGTAAATACAAGAAACGGACGCAACAATAATCACATCATCTCGCTCTAGAAGAGCACGTGTTGCAGCGTGGCGCATCCGGTCAATTTGTTCGTTTACACTTGCTTCTTTTTCAATAAACGTATCAGAGCGAGGAACATAAGCTTCAGGTTGGTAATAATCATAATAGGAGACAAAATATTCAACCGCATTATCAGGAAAGAAGTTTTTAAACTCTCCATAAAGTTGAGCCGCCAAAATTTTATTCGGCGCCAAAATAAGGGCAGGGCGCCCAGTTTGCTCAATCACGTTAGCAATAGAAAACGTCTTGCCCGTTCCCGTTGCCCCAAGCAAAACCTGGCTTTGCTCACCTTCAGCCAAACCTTCGACGAGCGTTTTAATCGCTGTTGGCTGATCACCTTTGGGAGTAAATTCAGACTTAATTTTAAAAGGAACACCCCCCTCAGATTTAACTGGACGTTCTGGTCTGTGCGGCACATAAGGCGCTAACCGCTCTTCATGACAAAGAGGATGTGTGTCAAGCAGCGGTTGAGATACGGTCGCAATCTCTGAAGGTTTGGTCTTAATTGAACGTGATTTAGCCATGTATAAGAATATGGTATGACAGCGGGCCTGAAACAAGGGAAAAATAATAAAAATTGAGTGATAAAACGTGCGAATTTTTCTGTTGTTATAAATTAATAAACTGGATCAGATTTTATAAAACAAGGGCTGTCATTGGACGTCAAATCATTTAAAATGCAGCTCATGTCTTAAAGCATATCCCCAAAATTTAAGGCCCGTAATAGAGAACAACATATAGGGTAGGAATGATGAGAACTGTTAAGCCAAACAAACTGAAGAATATTTTCAAATTTTTATCTCTACTTACTCTTTTCGCTCTTGCCCTTACTCAACAAACATCAAACGCTTTTGCAGGGAACCCTTCATATAATTGTGGAGGACGGCTTACTTCAAATGAAAGGTTGATTTGTTCAAGAAATGATCTCTCTGAATTAGATAGAGAAGTGTCAGATGCCTTTTATGAGCTCACGGCACTCCTCAATAGAGCAGCTGCAGATTTGGTAAGAAAAGATCAATCCAGATGGCTTAAACAACGACAAAAATGCAAAAGAAATGTTGCTTGCACAAGAAATCTATATTTGCTCCGCCTTGATGAGTTGGCAAATAGTTTAAGTGAACAACGCGCCTACAGAAATCCTCCTAAAAAGGAAGAGAGAGATCGCCAAAATAATGATGAAGTGAATTGTGCGTTGTCTGGTCAATACCATTTCCAGGGCG
>CAXIDO010000549.1:0-1521 GCA_964022745.1 uncultured Methyloligella sp.
TGGGATTTTGTTGAAGAGGATCTAAGTCGTAAATTACCGGCAACAGAGCGGGTGCTGCATACATTACTAGCCCTGAATTATGGTGCCATTCTGATTTTGCTTCTCCCTGAACTTTGGAGTCTATCAAAACAACCAACAAGTTATAGCTTCATTGATTATAGCCTGGGCTCATATGCCCTAATGATTGCAAGTATCGGTGTTTTTCTTTTCGGTTTAAGAGACTATTTCGCGGCAGTTAGATTAGAAAATTTAACTGAAATACCTGACGCTGAACTCCTCAGTAAACTCAAGACTAATCAGAATATTTTAATCACTGGCGCAACAGGGTTTGTTGGGCAAAGGCTGACAAAAGCACTCATTGCAAAAGGGCAAAACATCACTGTCCTAACTCGTAATCCTGAAAAGGCATCAAAATTAGGAAGCCCACTAAACATCATCACAGATTTAAAACAAATCAGAGATGATGCTCCAGTTGATGTCATCATAAACCTGGCCGGAGAACCATTAGCCAATGGCTTTTGGACCAAAAAGAAAAAGCAAAAAATTCTGAGCTCTAGAGAAACAATAGCGGATGAAATATACCAACTTTGCGAGCGGCTTTACGTCCCTCCTAAAACTGTAGTCACTGCATCTGCAATAGGTTGGTATGGTCTAAGAGGTGATGAAAAACTAACGGAAGAAACAGAAGCTGAAACTTGCTTTACCCACGAAGTCTGCCAAAGCGTGGAGCAGAAAAACAATCGACTAAAAGACTTTAAGTGCCGTGTGATCAACTTGAGAATTGGATTGGTACTTGGCACCGAAGGAGGTTTGCTTGCAAATCTGTTAGTGCCTTTTGAATATGGTCTGGGTGGCCCAATAGGGACAGGTCAACACTGGATGAGCTGGATAACCCGAGATGATCTCGTCAGATTAATTGCCCATTGTTTAACGAACCAGGAAATTCATGGGCCTGTGAATGCAGTAGCGCCAGAACCACTTCAAAATATTGACTTCACGAAAATGTTAGGTGAGGCATTAAACAGACCTTCTTTCATGCCAATGCCTGCATTAATCTTAAAGTTGCTGCTAGGTGATTTCGCCAAAGAACTTTTATTAGCCAGTCAAAATATTGATAATACTAAAGTAATTAGGACCGGTTTTAACTTTAATGCTCCAAATTTAGAAATCGCTCTATCTCAAATTTTACCAATTAAGAAAAAGAATAAAATCGAAAAAACAAAAGTGATCACAAAGAGCTCACAAGAATATTATTTTTAATTTGGGATCGCTGAACTTAAACTCCAATGCGAATTTAATGTTCGGTAAATTTCCTGAAAGGATGAATTATGATCAAATCTGCAGTTGGCGCTCTCACTCTTGGTGTGGTTTTAGCGATGGGTGCTATACAAGCTTCGGCAACGACAAACAAGTCTATAGAAGTGATGACATCACAGTCAGTTGTATATGGAAAAAAACTGACCAAAGCCCAATGCCTTAAAAAAGAAGGCTATATTTGGAGTTCATCTCAAAAGAAGTGTG
>CAXIDO010000550.1:0-1518 GCA_964022745.1 uncultured Methyloligella sp.
CAAAAGCCGAAGAGGCGAAAAGCGGTTACTCGAGTGAAACAGTCGCTGGAGCAGGTCTAGCCGGGCTGGGCGTTGTAGGTGCTTTGGGTGTCCACGCAATCAGATCAGCTAAAGCCGCCAAAGGCAACGTCAAAAGTACACTTCGTTTAACTTCGCCAGGAACCCCAATTACTTTGGAGGCGATGCAACAACAGCTGCCTAAGATAAAAGATGCCTTAGACAAATTAGTTGCAATTAAATCGCTTGATGTAGCATTTCAGGAGTCTGCGGTAGAAGCTGGGAAGGCGTTAGATGATGCATTAGGGAAGGATTTTTTTGATAATATAGAGGAAATTATTACGACCTTAAGTGCGGATCTATCGGTCGATTCAGATGGGGCGATAAAAGCGGATATTGATAGCATAAGAAAAAAATCAGATGTACTCAAAGCAAAAATTGCAGCAGCACAAGAAGGCACAAAAGACATTGAGTTATCATCTAGAGTTTACACAATATTTCACGAAGATTATCTTTCTGGTCAACAGCCGCAGCGTACTGCAACAAGTTCGACATTTACTGCAGTGACAGGAAAATATGCAGAAATCGATAGGGTAGCGGAAGGCAGCATTAGAGAGCATACGGTTACGGCTAAAGATACCGGCACTAAAAGCGTTCGGTTTACAGAAGAGCGTTCAGGAGCGAAATTAGAAAAAATGACGCTGGTTGATTTTCCTGCAACGGGGGGTACTGCCGAAGAAAAAGCCAAGATGATAGGCGCTATTGCGATGGCCACCCAGTTTTGTGCTGGCTTAAAAGACTTGCCGTCAGCAAGCAGTAAAATTGTTTTAAGTGGGTCTAATGAAGAAGAGCTGAAATATGTGTGGATGGCATTATTGGTTGTTGGTGCGTCGGCCCCTGATAGATATCAGTTTGGCGCAGAGGCAATTGATATCACACAAGCACGCTTTACGCCTCCTATAGACCAAACGCTTGGTGAAGCGGCGGACGTGTTTTGTCAGAGAGCGCTTGCTTCTTCTAATTTTAACGATCACAAAGACAGTGATGGAAACTCACTATTGGATGTATTGCAAGGTGAAATAAAGGCAATCGCGCAGGATAAATTTAGTGATGTATTCCCAATCACGACGCAGGCGAAAAACACGACGCAGACATTTAAAGACCAGTTAAGTGCGAGGAAGCTGAAGGGTGATGATGGCGATACGTTGTCGGGTAGCGGCCCCCCTCATGGAAAAGGGAAGGTGTCTTAAATAATCTGCTAATCTTCTCTTCGGAGCTACACCTATTGCTCTGAACGATTTATTCGGGTGTTTTGACATATATGGACCCTACCAGGTTTTGCAATAAGTCGTCTCATTATTTTTAGCAAGCTAAGTTGAGATGCGGCCATATATTCGGTCTCTGGTTAAGCAAAATACGTTTGCTTGGGCCCTGATAGTTATCTCGCATCTTAAAGTGTATTGGGTATAGGCCTTAAAAGGCCAAAGTCAACATCAGGTGTTACAAGAGCTGGTCTTACCT
>CAXIDO010000551.1:0-1514 GCA_964022745.1 uncultured Methyloligella sp.
AGTTTACGCCGAAGACGCTAGTAATAATTTTCTCCCCGTCACAGGCAAGCTTCATCATATAGAATTTGGCAGCGCACGCATTGACACAGCCGTTCAATCAGGCTCGGAAATTTCACCCCATTACGACCCAATGATTGCAAAGCTAACAACTCATGGAAAAAACCGAAGAGAAGCTCTATCTAAATTAAATAAGGCCTTAACGAATACCCATGTCGCAGGTACGATTACCAATGTAAGTTTCCTTATCAGCCTTTGTAACCACAAAGACTTTGGAAACGGCATCGTGGACACTGGTTTAATCGAGAGGGACATGGAAACACTCATAGCAAAAGAGGAAATGCCAGAGGTCGTTTTTGCTCTAGCCGCCATTGAAGCCCTGAAACTTGATTTAAAAAAACCTCTTTCAGGCTGGCGTTTGTGGGGTGAGGCAAGTCATAAAATAACGCTGATTATAGATGGCGAAAATACCACCAAAACAATAATATTAAATGGGAAGCAAAGTCTCAGTGTTTTTGAAGAAGGGGAAACACTAAGGCTTGAAGAGGTTGAGCGCTCAAACAATCAAATAACAGCAACTCTAATTCAACAATCTGAAAACACCTCAATTGAAAGTAAACAAATATCGGCTGATGTTGTTTCCTATCAAGGCGCTGGTTTTACTAATTCAATCTCAGTTTTGTACGAAGGTGTCACTTGGATACTCAATCATCCAGATCCCTTATCACAAGCAGGAAGTGAAGAAGGGGCCGCGGACACTCTCAAATCACCAATGACAGGTGTCATTAGCCAAATCAAAGTTGCAGCTGGAGATGCGGTTAAAGAAGGAGACAGGCTGGGCGTTATCGAAGCCATGAAAATGGAACATAGCCTCATAGCCCCGAGGGATTGTGTCATAGCTGAATGGCTGTGCACAGAAGGCAGCTCCGTAGAAAGTGGTGCGGTACTTGTTCGTTTTGAAGAAAGCGAGCAGGAGTAAACACCGATGTTAAAAGAAGCCAATAATTATACTGATTTATATGAAAATTTTAGTTGGGAAATTCCTGAATATTATAATATTGGTTTCGATGTTTGCGATAAATGGGCAGAAAAAGACCCAAATAGAACCGCAATAATATCGGCGTTCGGTAGCGAGCAAAAACACACAAGCTTTGAGGAATTAAAAAAACTCTCAAACAAAATCGCCAACAGCTTAGTTTTAAGTGATGTCAAAGTTGGCGATCGTGTCGGCATCCTTTTACCGCAATCTGTTGAAACCGCAGCGAGTCATATTGCCGTATATAAAATGGGCGCGATTGCTGTGCCTCTTTTTGTTTTGTTTGGTCCAAGTGCTTTAGAACACCGCATCATAGATGCAGGCATAAAGCTCATAATCACCAACCATGAGGGCGCAAAAAAAATAAATCAGATGAGCTCTAAAGCTTATGAGCGGTTAACAGTCCTAATCAATGAAGAGCTAACTGAGGATGAAAAGCAAACCCTTAATTTTCCTATCCTTGATTTGAATTCCCTACTTG
>CAXIDO010000552.1:0-1512 GCA_964022745.1 uncultured Methyloligella sp.
AAACTAATTGAGCTACTCGCTGTTGCATTGCTTGTATCTGCGTTGATATTAAAGGTCTCGCCATCACGCCCCGCAGCAATTGGTGCAATAACCGGAATCAAGTCGCTTTGAACCATCACCTCAACAATATGAGGGTTCATTTCAACTGGCTCTCCAACAAACCCAAGATCAACCATTTTGGTTGTATTTGATTTAGGGTCATGAGAAAGTTTTTCTAACTTTTTAGCCGTCATCAAATGAGCGTCTTTACCAGAAATTCCGCAGGCCTTGCCACCTTGATGGTTAATAGCGGTTACGATCTCTTTGTTAATAGAGCCAGCAAGCACCATTTGAACAATTTCAACGGTGGCTCTGTCAGTTACCCTGAGGCCATCTTTAAATTCGCTTTTAATCTGCAAACGTTCAAGCATCGCCCCAATTTGCGGCCCACCACCATGTACAACAATCGGATTTACGCCAGATTGTTTTAGCAAAACGATATCCCGCGCAAAACTAGCAGCCAGCGTTTCATCTCCCATGGCATTCCCACCATATTTAATAACCACGGTTTGGTTATCATAGCGCTGCATAAACGGCAGAGCCTCAGATAAGATCTGAGCCTGACTTAAAGGCGAAGTGCTAGCAGTTGGGGCTTCAGCAGCTGGTTTTGTCATAATTTATTCATCCAAAAAAGTGTCTTCAGGCTTTTTAGAGCGAATTGCCCTTAACCACAATCAATAAAAGTTGGTAAAGCTAACGTGAATCTGAGGCACTATTTGAAATAGTGATACCCAAAGCGTCAAATAATTGATAAATCTTAAAGGAGACTTGAACCCAATAAGGCTAAAGTGCTCAAAAGTAAACTAATACTGACTATCATATTTAAAAAAAGCTAAAGACTTCAACGACAAGAGACCAGAGCTAAAACGAGTAAGAAATTCGTCCGTATTCGGCCACAAACTTTGCTTAGTATTATCGCAAATGTTGTGTCAAATTTTTTCACTTATCTAGCTAAAAATACGGCCCTAGAAACACAAGTCTAAATAATATGATTTATCTAAGTAGCTAACCTCGGAGGCAGCTTGAGTAGAGTAGAGATGGCTGAACAATTAGATCAACAACTTCCTGCAACACGCAATTTGCACGAAAGCCTCTCTCGCGCTGAGGAGCTGGCAACACGGCGCAAACATTCTGTTGTAGGGCTAGATCACCTCCTGCTTGCACTTGGCCAAGACCCAGAGGCCGTTGCGGTTCTGCTGGTTTGTAAAGTGGATGTTGAAGCCCTTTGCATGGATTTATTACGCAAATTAGGCCCGGAAGCCCGTATGCGTAGCCCAAACACTGTACCCCCTTCATTTGATGTGACTGTCCAAAATCTCATCGCCCATGCATCAGCTGCAGCCCTACAAGCTGGCCACACTGAAATTGACGGTTCAAACATTCTATCTGCCATCATCAGTGGTGAAGGCGGAATGATTACCCATAAAATTTTGCAAAAACATGGGCTAACCTTCAATGAAACAGTTTTAAATC